>DUJK01000055.1 GCA_013329925.1 Candidatus Poseidoniaceae archaeon | reverse complement strand
AAACGTGCGTTTCGCAAGAAGGCTCGCCAATTTCACCCCGATAGAAATCCAGACAATGCTAGTGCAGAAGCTAAATTCAAACAAGTTCAAGCCGCCTATGACAAGATTGGTACTGCACAGGGGCGTCGAGAATATGACCAGCAACAGCAGATGGCCAACATGTTTGGTGGTGGCCAAGGCGGTATGGGTGGTGCTGGTTTTGAAGAGATGTTGGGCCAAATGTTTGGCGGCGGCTCTCGTCGAGGTGGACAGTTCTCAGGCATGGGTGGCAGTCCGTTTGGCTCGCAAGGTCGAGGACGACAACCACAACAATCCCAACGCCCAAAGGGTCGCGACATCAATGTTAGTATTGACATCACTACCAAAGAAGCCGCTGATGGAGGGACCTTCTCATTCACTTTCAAGCGGCTAAAACCGAACCCAGCGGGTACAATGGAAGCAAAGTCTGTCACATTGCAAACACAATTGAAGGCTGGAGTAACTCATGGCACCATCAAACGTATGAAAGGCCAAGGTAATGATCACCCACAAGGAGATTCTGGCGATGTCATATTAACGGTACGAATTGATGCTGGTGAAGGTCGCTTCTGGGATGGTGACGTATTGGTTCAAGAAGTTAAAACGCCTTACAGCACTCTTGCACTTGGCGGGAAAGTCAAGGTAACATTACCATCGGGCAAAGAAGGGTTACTGAAAGTTCCTCCAAATACTCAGGTCGGCGACCGTCGAAGAATGAGTAAAGCCGGACTTGGTGGCGGAGATTTAGATCTTGAATTTGTGTTGAATGACAACGAAAAGCTATCTAAAGAGCAAATTAAGGCGCTTGAGGCTCTCAGAGAAAGTGGATTGTGAGAATTCTATGGCCAAACAACACAATCGTCATAGTGGTCGTAACAAGGGCCCGCAATTAAGTGAAGGTGAACGACTATGGAAACGGATGTCGAATATTATTGGCGATGATGAAGCGCTATTTTCAAAACATTGGAACGCCCAGTCTATTGCTGATTTACTCATTGCTGGCGAGAATATGGCTGGAAGGTTTACTGCAGACGTAAAGGCTGAACGTGTTTTCCGGGCAAAATTAGACCAATCTTTGGCGGAAATTCGCAAATCACAACAATATTTTACCAACTCTGAAGGCAAAACTGTGAAGCTTAGAACTAGAACTGAGATTGATGATATCAAAAACAGCATCAATGAATGGCGGTCTTTTTTTGACCGCCATAGTAGCTCAAAGCAATTATTTCAAGGGCCAATTTTCAGTGACTCTAGAGAAGATACATTGTGCTATGAGATAATCGAAAATGCTTGGCTAGCAAAGTTGACTGGCAGTGAAATGCCTGATGAATTATCGCTTAACCAGGATGGATTACGGCAATGGGGTAAGTTTGATTTGGTCAAAGAAATTAGTAAATTTGCTGATGCAAGATGCGGTTTTAGATTCCAAGATGCGACTCCTAGCATGGCCCTACTACTCTTACAAAATGGGAAAATATCGGTTGCTGAAGTGTTAGATATGAGGCTTGATGCTCGAAAACGCGATGGCAAAAATCCGTTTCCAAGACAGTATGATGACGGGCTAGTACAGCATAGCAAACAACAAGGAGAAGTTGATGGAGAACTCGAAATTATCAATGGCAGAACTGATTTGCGGCATTTGCCATTCGTCACCATTGACCCTCATGATGCTAAGGATTTTGATGATGCAGTCTGCCTAGTTCAGCAAGATGGTAAGACTACTCTTTGGGTTGCTATTGCCGATGTGGCACATTATGTTAGGCTGGGCACTAGACTAGACGCAGCGGCTAGAGCAAGAGCTACATCGGTGTATTTACCGCACACTGTATTACCTATGCTACCACCTAGGCTAGCTGATGATTTGTGTTCTCTTAGAGCAGATGTTGACAGGCTTGCCATGGTAATTGCTATGGAATTAGATAATGACTCAAAGGTCACTAAATCGGCGGCATATGAAGCAGTGATCAAGGTAACACAAAATCTATCATATGAGGATTCTATCGGCGATGAGCGCTTTGATTCGATGTTTGAACTAGCCAAAATATGGCAAGACAGAGAAGTCAAACTAAATATCGCAAACGCAGAAATGCGGCCACGAGTCTTGTCTGATGAACAAATCAAAGTTATGGTTAAATGGCCTACTGATGCAACAAGAATGATTGAATCGTTTATGGTTGCTACCAATGCTGCTGTTGGTCATATGCTTGGTAAATTAGCTGCCCCGCTGCCATGGCGTTGTCACGCACCACCTGATTCCGGTGAAGTCAAAGAATTGAACGCTAAATTATCAGCCCTTGGCGTAAATATCGAATTACCAATGCCGTCATTCAAAACTCACGGGCAGAGTGATAGTGATGAATTATCCAATTTACTCGGGGCCTGGGCAAATACCACCGTTGAGCCAATTGCCCCCCCACAGTCTGCAAAGCCAGACGTCGAAGATGTGCCACAATATCTTAGTGAAGTGTTAGACCCAGAGGCTAGGCAGGACATTTTAGATTCGCTTGCTGATGCTCAAAACGCTGCTTCGAAACTGGACAATAAAACCCGGCGAGTGGTTGACCAAGGATTGTTTCAACTAATGCAAAGAGCCAATTATTCTGCGAATAATTTAGGCCATTTTGGGTTAAATCTCGACGCCTATGTTCATTTTACCAGCCCGATTAGAAGATATCCTGACCTAATGGTGCACCGCCAATTAAAGAGCCATCTCAACCAAAGCGAGTGGGCCCATGATTTAGCAGACACGGCCGATATTGCCGAGCATTGTAGTAATCAATCAGTGATTGCCAAATATATCGAGTGGGAATTGGTGGCCAATGCTTACCATATTCATTTACTGCGGGGTGGAGAAATTGACTCGGTTTCGCATAATAATTTCCCCGAACTAATAGAAAAATCATGGCCAGCTAGAATTGTTGGACTGAGAACTCCTTGGGTATTTTTAGATCTCAATGATGATGGGGCAATTCAAGGCAGAATGCACCTACGGCAAATGGGAAGTAAACAGCGATTGAATATCGATGAAAACGGTTTAGAGGTCAGCACTGCTGAACCAGGCAGAAATGGTGAGTTTAGAGTAATTGCCAAACTCGGAGAACATTACCCTTGCCGACTGCGTGGTATCGATATTTGGAGCGGCTCCCTTGACTTGGCGCCAAAGTAATTTTTGGTGATAAGATAGTTTATAGTGGCTAGAATAATCCAAAAACCATAGCGAATGGAATCTAATTGAACGGGAATATTGCTACTGAAGTGAAATAATGAGTCAAGATTTGATGCGCCTAGATATTCAAGGTATGACCTGTGCTGCTTGCGTCTCATCTGTTGAAATGATAGTGAATAAACATGAATCTGTCAAAGCGGTAAATGTCAATCTGCCACTCAATAGTGCAGCAATTCAATTACACAATAATGCGCCCGAATCAGTCACTGAAGAAATAATTCAAAAAATTACGCAAGGGGGTTTTGGCGCATCACGGCCAAAACAAACCAAGGATAGAAGATCGATTCTTGAACAACATGTTTCGCTGGAAGGACGTAAAGCCGCACTAGCGTTGATTCTAGCATTACCAACGATATATCTCACTATGTTCGCCGATGATTTAGGAGATTTTTCGGGATTTGACTTACGTTTATTACTCGCCGCAATTATGACAATCCCGGTTTATTTTTGGTCTGGTTTTGGTTTCATTACCAGCGCTTGGAAATCGATTCGCCGAGGTGGCGCCAACATGGACGTGTTGATTCACCTTGGTACCAGTGTCGCTTTTATCTGGTCGTGCGGGGTTGTCTTAGCAGGGAAATATGACAGTTTACCAAGCGTGTTAGTTAACGCAGAACACGTATTTTTTGATGGCGTTGTATTCATTATCGGGTTTGTCTTACTAGGCAATTATCTTGAGTCTGCTGCCAAATTAAAAGCCACTGATGCCATTCATTCCCTAATGCAACTACAACCTAATCAGGCAAGGGTTGTTGCTGATGATGAATTTACTGAAATGGTCGATGTGGCTTTAGTAAAGGTTGGCACACTGGTGAAAATAAAGACTGGTGAAACTATTCCAATCGATGGTATACTCGAAGATTGTAAAGCAAGTATTGACCAGTCCACCATGACTGGTGAGGCTTATCCGGTACGCAAGAGTTCTGGCGATGAAGTCTACGGCGGAACTATTGTACTGGATGGGACTGTGTTGTTGAGAACCAATAAAGTCGCTGAAAACACCTTACTTGCTAATATAATTTCTATGGTTGAGGATGCACAATCTGGTAAAGCCCCAATCCAAAGATTAGTTGACAAAATATCAGCGATCTTTGTCCCAGTTGTCATCATCTTAGCGTTAGTTGCTGGTTTATTTTGGGCAACATTTGGCCATGATATGATTGATAATCCAATGAATTCTGGCTACGAACTGGCTTTGATGGTCATAATTTCCACCTTAGTAATCGCCTGCCCTTGCGCGCTTGGTTTAGCCACGCCTATTGCCCTAGTCATTGGTACTAGTGTTGGGGCGCAAAATGGATTGCTGATCAAAGGCATCGATGCATTAGAATCAGTCAATCGGTGCAAGGTAATGGTCGTTGATAAGACCGGTACTGTAACAATGGGCAGGCCAAGAGTCAGTCATATCGAAATAATTGATTGTGAAGTCAAAGAGATCCTTTCGATTGCTGCGGCATTAGAACAAGAATCTGTCCATCCTCTAGCCTCAGCAATCATTACCTCATGGGCCAATGTCACCAGTGATCGACCGGAAATTAACGACATTCAAACCATGCCCGGAATGGGTATGGTTGGCGAATATTCTGGTCAAGTTGTCGCCGCTGGTAATTTAGCATTGATGGTCGAAGTTGGAGTTGAGCTTGATTCTGAGATGAAGCAGCGAATTACTAAGTCAACCAAAAAAGGCATCTCGATTGTATTTGTCTGTCAGGGTACCAAACTGTTAGGCTGGATGGAGCTATCTGACCGAATCAGAGATAGTTCCAAAATTGCCGTTAAGCGGGCAAAGCAACTAGGCCTTGAGGTTGTGATGTTAACCGGGGATAATCAAGTGTCGGCTGAGTCAATTGCTAATCAGGTTGGCATTGATAGAGTAATTTCTGGGGTAAAACCCAATGAAAAGGCTGAACAAATAAAATCATTACAATCTAGTGGAGATAAAGTCATCATGATTGGTGATGGCGTCAACGATGCTGCAGCCTTGAGTATTGCTGATGTTGGTATTGCGATGGGAGCTGGCTCAGACATTGCCCTAGATGCGGCTGATTTTGTATTAATTCGTAATGATCTAATCGATGCGGTCTCATCAATTGAATTGGGCAATGCTACTATGCGTAGAATACGCAGTAATCTTGGCTGGGCGTTTTCTTACAACGTGATTGGAATACCGCTAGCAATGGGATTACTACTGCCATTTACCGGGTTTTTACTCCCCCCTGCATATGCTGCGGCGGCAATGTCACTATCATCGGTAAGCGTGGTTGGTAACTCGTTGATTTTACGCTGGTGGAGACCAATTGCTGAGTGATAATAAGCAAAGCCTTGTTAATCACCATGCCTTGGATTAATCATGGGTGAGAGAGTTCACAATCTAGCAATTTACGGTATGACTTGTGGTTGCTGTACTGGCAGAGTCATGCGAGTTTTACAATCAAATCCGGAAGTATTAGACGCTAAATTATCATTTGAAAATGATTCTGGAATCATCAAGACAACTGATAAATTGACCACTGATAAGGTGATTATTATGGTCAATGAAGCTGGATTCATAGCTTCTGCATAATCGCTTAATTGAAATGATAGAGATGACGCCCAAAGATTGCGCGGGGGTCGCCCAGCTTGGTCAACGGCGGTGGGTTTAGGTCCCATTCCTTATCGGTTCGCAGGTTCGAATCCTGCCCCCCGCACCACGATTTATGGTAAAATAAACGCCAGTATCTAAGTACACTGCCTGTTCTCAAACAAACTGATTGTGCGCTGTCTGTTTATTTATCAAAACATGAGCCTATGTACTACGATGTTAGCCCAATGGTCATGATTACTGCCCACCTTACGGCGCAAAAAGCGTCAATCAGGACATTGCTCTTGATTGGGGGATTGGCCACAGTAGGAGCGGGTATCTTGACTCTTGGCTTAGGCATGGATACGCCTTGGGCTCCTTGGGAAAGGCAATCTGACACTAGGTTTCCTCCCGTATTGTTCACATTAGCAACTTTCATGGCTACAGTGGCTTTTTGCTCAACTACAGTTATTTTCCACACCTTGCTCAAGGTGTTGACAAATAATCCCGATATGTGGTGGAGGGGTAGCGGCGTCCTGTTTTTGCTCACCTATGGGACGTACTCCTTCATCTCACAGACCTTTGAAGCGGCCATTATGCTCAACATTCTGCACTTAATTGTGGGACTTCCAGCCCTCACCCTTCTGCCACGTGCTTGTCGTAACTAACGACATTTTCCCAATCAAAAGAAGTTGTAGTATACTATGATTTTTTAGTTAATCTGGGGAGAAGAGCGGGTGTGTTTTCTCTATACTTTTGATATTCTACATCGTCGCCCCACTTTTCTAAGGCTCGTCTATCTAAGATAGGAATTCCACTGAGTTTAGTTAACAGGAGATAAATGAATATCGGCGAAATCCAAGCAAATCTTTCAAGACCGGTAAAGCAGGATATTCCAAAACAGGCAATTCCAGTCCATAGAAGGATTTCTCCGAGGTAATTAGGGTGCCTAGAGTAAGACCACAAACCACTGTCGATCCATTTACCCTGATTATTGGGTTCTGTATTGAATGCTGTTTTTTGATTATCTGCTACTACCTCAATACCAAATCCTAGCAACCATATTGACAATCCTACAGCATCCCATATCCCTAATGCAGGTGCTGAATCTGCTTGACTGTTGATTACAATAACTACTATCATGGTTAAGAACACCCACAGTCCTTGAATAGTCCATGGTACAAGAAATCGAATAGGTGATGTTTTGAGTTGGTCAAACCGTCCATCTTTCCCGGTTCGATGGATGCGAAGATACAGGAAACTGGACAGGCGGAAAGCCCAAATGACAACCAGCAAACTGACGATTAATTCTCGCAAACTTGGCGCTTCGGACTGTGATCCTGCCCAAAGGCTAAAACCCACCACTATGAGATAGGTTAAGCCACCCGTTAAGTCATAGAAGCGTTCTGTTTTTGCCA
>DUJK01000212.1:3766-3948 GCA_013329925.1 Candidatus Poseidoniaceae archaeon | reverse complement strand
AAATTAGCCGGTCGTTCACGTACGCCAACGATCAATACTTTCTCGCACTCTGGGCAACTTACTTTTTCATCAGCCCACTTTTTCCTTGTACCCTCATGCTCGACCTTAACCTTAGCAGAACACATCGTACATTGAACTTCACCTAACTCGTAAGGCAACAATTCGTCACACTTTGGACATGA
>DUJK01000212.1:0-3382 GCA_013329925.1 Candidatus Poseidoniaceae archaeon | reverse complement strand
TCACCAATAAGGGCAATTTTAACAGGCACGAAATTCCACGGTATATCCAATTCAATACCTAAATCTTCAGCTAATTTTTCTAACATTAATTTAGCACCAACACGGTCCCTAGAGCCATCTAAAGAAATAACATGTGTGTTATGGTCATTGAGGTTAACTGGTTCATTATTAGTAGCCACGTGAATCTTTGATTGATTAGAGATAGTCACCAACTCCGGTAAATCAACAACAGTTGCAACCTTCCACCATCTTGCTCGGCCTTCGTCTCGATGATTCTCTACCAAACCTAATGATGCCAATTTTTTGAGATGATGATAAAGATTGTAACGGTCTACTTCAACTAAGTTTTGTAATTGAACTGTACTCATCTCAGGTGAATTACTTAACGAAATATACAGATTTCTTCGAGTAGGATGAGCGAGTGCAGCGGTAATCGGGTCTGCTCTTACTCGACTCATCTCCGCACCAATTTGGGATAGAGCCTTCTATTGTTTAAGATGTCGCGTGATTTTGATTTGCTTGGTTAAGATTCGTATTGGATTCTCGTTTGGAATAATGCTGTTTCATTTGGATAAAAACCTGTTTAGTATCTAGCCATAATGTCTTCATTGTAACCATCAACATCGCGAGCATACTACCTCTTCCAGCCAATCGTGCGCCATTGAAAATAACCACTAATACTGATGCTTCATGAATTAATACACCAACCCAAAGTTGGTCATATAATTGGTTTATCACTGCGATAACAAGTATCAAAGTAATTGAAACTGAAAGGAAGATATTCCCAATCAAGGCCCGATTCATCTTTACTGCAAGGTCGTGTAAATCAACTAGCATTTTTGGATCTTCTCCAGGGAACATAATGTCGGCCGCTTCTAAATTTACCGACTCACCGGTGCCAACAGCAACACCGACATCAGCAACAGCTAAGGCTGCTGAATCATTGAATCCATCACCTACCATCATTGTTACGTGGCTTTTTGACTTATCCTCAACCCATTGGACTTTATCCTCGGGCGATAATGAACCTAAGGCAAACTGCTCGGGAAGTCCTACACTCTTGGCAAATGCAGTTACTGATGATTGCTGGTCTCCAGATATAATTTCAACACCTATCCCTCTATCAAGTAGGTTTTGTATCAATTCTTTACTGCTACCTCTAGTGTCATCGTGAATGAAGGTGAATACCGCAATGGCTTCGGATTCCTTAGCAAGAAGACTTGCTCCATAGCCATTTTGTTTAGCCTGTGATATTGCTGAAGAGATTTCAGATGTGAGTGAAATGCCGTGTTTTTCTGCTAAATCTGCTCTTATTAACAATACTTCTTTACCGCTAGAAAAACCTTTGACTCCCGCTTCAACGTCGGTAATTCCAGCAACCACAGAAGGCTTGATTGAATTTGATTCAAGGTACTCTAGGATCGTGACTGCATAAGGATGAGACGATCGCTGTTCTAAGCCTCCAGCAAGGGCAATTGCCGCTTTCTTTTGTCGCCCTTTAGCAATGGTAATATCGCCTAATGTTGGCTTGCCTGAAGTTAATGTTCCGGTTTTATCTAGCATCACATGGTTTACTTTACCCAAACGCTCCAAAGTTTCCCCACCGCGAACAATGGCACCCATACGAGAGGCTTTTGATAGCGCTGCAGCATGTGGCATTGCCGCAGCAAGCAGTAACGCACAAGGACAAGCAACAACCCACAATAACAGAATAATTTTCCAATTATCTCTTGGGAACATGAGATACCACACTACCAAAGCACCTACTAAAACCAGTGGCACCCAAATAGCAGTGAATTGCTCGAGTTGGTTTTGAATGGCTGGCTTTTGCTCTTTGAAACTATGAACAGTATCAATTAATCCTGAAAGTCTAGTAGCCTCCCCAACTGCACTAACTTCCACCAATACTGGGCCACGTGCGAGAATTAATCCTGCATGTAATTCATCGCCAACCGTCACTTCAATCGGTACAGATTCCCCGGTAAGAGGCGATTTATCAAGTGCACCAAAACCATCGATTACTTTGCCGTCTGCCGGAATTAATTCCCCACTACGGATTTCAATTACATCGCCAATATTAACTAATTCCAACGAAATTGTTTCGTGCTTTTCAGTAACATTATCATGGTGCCCAGATTGGGAGTTATTCGATAATAACTTCGAGTTAGGAGCCGGCTCAAATGAAAAGTTTTGGATTTCTGCTAATTTAGCAAACTTGATTGGCGGATTTAACAGTCTGCGCGCAGTTTTGGGGATTCTATCGAGGCCTACTTTCATTAAATCTCTAGCATTCTCTAAAGCACTGCTTTCAAGATGTGCGGCTATAGCGACTAAAATTACTACCATCAAGGCTTCTTCCCACATTCCAAGTATCGAAGCACCAATCACTGCGATACTAGTAAGTACCTGAAAACCCATTTGCCTAGAGAGTAGGCTGGCCAAGGCTTCATGAAACATTTGTAGTCCACCGATTAAGACACCATAGGCCGCAATTATACCCATTAGTATTGGCGACCACTCAAAGAGTTCACCGAGTAAAACTATCGCTAAAATTGGTACGGCGACTGCACCGCCAAATAGGCGCCACTGGTCTGGACGAAGTCGTGTCGACAGAGCTTCAGTGAATTTAGGCTGAACACCTGTAACTTGCTCTATACATCGGTCTCTAAGTAATAACAACTCTTTATTGGGTGTGGGAATTAATTGTAATAATACTTCATTATCTCTACTTATGTCTACATCAAGCACGCCTGGCTGACGCATCATTAGTCGTTTGACGTCTTTTACGCCAACATTATTTCTGTGTGCTATAGTTTTAGCATTAGTACCACTAAGCAGATAAAAAGGCAAATTTGGCGGATGACCCAATGATTTGAGCACTGAAGAAACCTGTGACATAAGACCTTTATCTAAATCAATAGTGAGTTTTATCTGACCGGTTGTTGCAGAAATTTCTGGATTTGAAACTTGGTCTAAATGACTCAATGCTCGCATTGCTTTAGCTGCACAGTCAGGACAATCCATACCAGTAAGTGCCCATTCTACCTGATATATCCCCCCAGCCTGCTCAACCACTGTCGTGTCCAGTATCTCAGCGTCTAAGATCTCTGTTTGAGCAGGCTGCTTTACTTGAGCTTTAGATGATTTTTTGCCTGACTTTTTTTTCTTGGAATTAACATCCTCATCTTCTAGAGAAAGAAATGAGACATCATCTTCTTTCTCCGCCATGGAACTACGTGAGGTTGGACATTGATGAATTATGTCATCAGTATCAACCACAATCAAGGCGAATATTGATGAAAGAAACTTTCCACGCCCCGTATATGCAGTGGCTTCCCGACAACTGGAAGCCAAAGGTTGTCGCAGTTGATATTGACGGCAC
>DUJK01000135.1 GCA_013329925.1 Candidatus Poseidoniaceae archaeon | reverse complement strand
CGGTTTCGCAGTCTGTCAAGAAGAACCAGAGCCGCGGAAATGCGCTACGCCATTAGTCGAGTCAACGAATATGATATCCAAGCAAAATTAACTTGGATGGTTGATTCTCTAATTGACGGTAAACCACAAGTCAAGCAACAAGATTCAACACCGGAAAAAAGTTCAGATAAAAAACTGATTAGGGCTTTGCGAAAACATCTGCTTGGCGGTAAATCGAAACAATCTCACTTGAATGCGCTGGGGGATTTACCAAGCATTTGCCAACCTGTTAGCGAACTGGATGCTTATCTTGATGAAATTTCTGCCAGTAATTCAGTAATTGTTGATGAGAAGTACGACCATGGAATTGAAAAAATGAGTTCCGTATTGGAAAGGGTTGGTCTTGGTTTAGCGCCACTAGATGAAGAGCTGGCAGAAATCGCTCATCGGGCAATGGCTGGCCATATGTACCGAATGGAATCTTGTCTAGCAATGCTAGCTAACATGGCTGGAAATGTCATGAGGTCTAGACTTCACTTATCAAGAGCGTTGCAAAGTGCAACATTAATCGATGATAGAAATGCCGAGATGTTAGCAACAAATCAACTCGGGATGTTGGCACTCGTTAGGAAAAGGTGGGACAGAGCGGCAGTTTTGTTTGAAACGGCCGACCGGCAAGCCCAGTCAATTAACAATCAAAGGTTGACATACTTGGTTTGTGCTGGTATGGCGAGGTTCCTCAACGATGAAGAAAACACTGCGGTGAAACATCTTAGCGCAGCACAATCAATTGTGGCAAATGACTCATTACAAGCCGCAAAGGACCTGTTTGGACTCGGGAAAAGTATGTTGGCCATGGATGAAGCAGGTTTAGCAATAGAAGTCCTGGATGAGGCAATGGAGTGTGCTATTGAAACCAAAGATGAACAACTAACTGAGCAATTAGCCGAATATCTAGTCTTAGCAAATAATGCACTGACAGAAAGTGAAACCCAACAATACCTTGGCCTTCGGAAATATTTAGACGATATCAATTCGATTGAGTCTGACACATCCGAGGAGTTTGAAGAGAAGATTACTGAGATAGAACAACAAGCTGAAGCGATGTCTAAGCCTCTTGAGTCAGTAGTTGAACAATGGACTCCAGTTAGCGAAGTACTGCCTCCTACTGACAAGTTCACCGTACTGCGAAGAGAAGTTGATGATGACGGCAGAACCTTGATTATCGGCCAGCACAGCGAATTAGGCGTTGTTGGATTTTGGCTGCCAGAAGGAGAGTTCAATGCTTCATCTGGGCAAAATATTACGATTGAAGAAACTCAAGTCAAAGTTGTCAGCCCTCCAGCAAGTCTGCAAACAAAACACAGCATATCCGCCTTAATTGCCCTTAAGGATACTGGAAAAATCTCTTTTTCTGCTGATATTGAGTTGTGAACTTAAAACAACTGTTTATACCTATTTTCACTAGATTTCCACTGAATCAGTCAACCAATACTGATAATACATACCCAAACTGAGGATTCTTTATGGCTGCACGAAGTATTGTCATCCTGCTTATGATGACGATGCTATTGCCGATGGTAACTGCTCAGTCAAGCGAAGCGATTGATTACGGCTTTGGGGCGGAGTTATCTGATAACCCAGAAGATGCTCCCCTTACCTACAGTTTCTCCCCAGCAGTTAGAGCGGCTTTTGCTCGTTCTAGTGACCTATCACAATATGACAGTGAACAACAAGAAACTGTAACACAATGGGTAGTAGTGAGTAAAGAAAAAATCGGCGATTATGCTCCTAACTTAGCCAATGCATACATAATCGATGCTGACTTTGACAACGGTGCAAGACTATTTGCAAAGCTCCAATATCAGACACTAATCGAAGTTGCCTATCCGCTAGTTAGCAAAACATATGCGCCCAAGTGGACACCTAATGATGCTAGATTTAATGATCAGTGGCACCTACTAAACACTGGACAGACTGGCGGAAATGCTGGTGAAGATGCCAATATTACTACCGCGTGGGATGATTATCGTGGCGACGGAATTGTGATTGGAATTGTTGATGATGGCTTAGATTGGCAGCACCCTGATTTAGATAATTATTACGAAGAGACACTAGATTACGATTTTTGTGATAATGACAACGACCCAAGTCCAAGTTATTACGATGGACACGGCACTTCGGCTGCTGGAGTTGCTGCTGCTGCTGGCAACAATACCATCGGTGTAAGCGGGGCGGCACCAGAAGCAAGTTTGGCTGGACTACTACTAATCGCTTGCAGCACCACTGATATAAGAGAAAGCAATGCTCTGTCACACAATCGTCAGGACATCGATATTTACTCAAATTCTTGGGGACCAAGTGACAACGGTAGAACTGTTGAAGCGCCCGGAGCCCTGATGCTTGCCGCCTTTGAAAACGATGTATCACAGGGCAGAGGAGGTTTGGGTAACATCATCACTTGGGCAGCAGGTAATGGACTGGATGACGATGATAACTCAAACTTTGACGGGTATGCTAACAGTCGCCACACCATTGCGGTAACCGCAGTAACTCACTATGGTCAGCAATCGTGGTATGCTGAGCCGGGAGCTAACATCCTAGTGGCGGCGCCTTCTGATGGAAGCGGGGAAGGAATCACCACCACTGATAATGAAGGTGGGGGTGGATACAACAACGGAGATTACAATGATGATTTCGGTGGCACTTCATCAGCAACTCCGCTGGTATCAGGAGTCATAGCACTGATTTTAGAAGCCAATCCAAATCTTACTTATCGTGATGTTGAACACATTATTGCCCATAGTTCTAGGCAAAATCATGCTAATGATGATTCATGGGGAACTAACGGCGCTGGACATGATGTTAGTCACAAATATGGCTTTGGGGTAATCGATGCCAGTGCCGCAGTTGCGCTAGCGGAGAATTGGAATAATGTTGATGAAGAAATTAATTTCCAATCCGGCCTTATCGATATTCAAGATAGATCCATTCCGGATAATTCTGCACCCGGCGTAATAGAAACTGTACAAGTTCCGGACTCCATTAAGGTAGAACATGTAGAAGTTATTGTTGACATCGATCACTCTTATCGTGGGGACTTAGCAATCACGCTAACCAGCCCAATGGGCACTCAAAGCATATTGTCCGAGAAACATGAAGATAGCAATAACAATCTGAATGATTGGATGTTTACTTCGGTTCATCATTGGGATGAGGATAGTTATGGAACCTGGACCTTGTCGGTTGAAGATCAAGGAAATGGTGACACTGGGACGTTTTACGACTGGGAATTGAACATCTATGGGACTGAATTAAACATTGATAGAGATGGTGATGGACTTACTAACGCTGATGAAGATAACATTCACGGAACCGACCCCGATGACATCGATACTGATGACGACCAAATCAACGATGGTGACGAAATTAACGTCTATGGCACCAATCCACTAAGTGGTGACTCTGATAATGATGGCTTGGATGATGGCTTGGAAATATTAGTGAATGGCACAGACCCGCTTGATAGTGATACTGATGATGATGGTTTGACTGATGGCGCAGAAGTAAATATCCACAATACTAATCCACTTGTCCCAGACGTTGACCAAGACGCTGATACGTTCTATTGGTTCCAAGATTGTAACGATACGAATGCTGCAATTTACCCTGGTGCTGTTGAGATTTTGAACTCAATTGACGACAATTGTGATGGTTTGTGGGATGAAGGATTTAACCAAACTGATAGCGATGCTGATGAGTTAAGCGATTACGCAGAATACCACATCCACGGCACAGATTACACCCTGCAAGATACTGATGGAGATATGTTAGAAGATGGTGAAGAAATCTTTGAGTATCAATCTAATCCCCTAGTTTACGATAATGATTCCGACCTTGACAGCTTTTACTGGTTCCAAGACTGTGACGACAGCAACGATCAAATCAATCCAAACATGCCGGAGTTACTTGATGGAATTGACAATGATTGTGATGAACAAGTAGATGAAGACTTCATTGGACTGGACCGTGACAATGATCAATTGCCCGATTTGGTCGAATATTACACGATGAATACTGACCCATTGAACAACGACACTGATGGGGATGGACTAGAAGACGGTTATGAAATTCTAGAAATTGGTAGTGAGCCAACTGACTTTGACACCGACGATGATGGACTTAGCGATGGAGTAGAAGTCTATCAAACATTAACTAATCCACGAATTCCAGACCTTGATGAAGATGGTGATGGTTTTAGATGGTTTGAAGAATGTAATGATGATGATAGTTCAATCAATCCCAATGCTGAAGAAAAATGGAATGGAATTGATGATAATTGTAATGATTTAATCGATGACGAAATCAACAGATATCAGTACTTAACCTTCTCATCACTAACCAATAATACCATCAACGCAACTCAAGATATGTTATCGCTAAGTGTCACAGTTGACTTGTCAGAGGAAGATTATGATGCGGCTGGTGTTGCAGTATATTGGTATCGCAATGGCACCTTGCTTACTCGTAATCTAACTTTTGAAGAAGGTCCCTTCAATTGTACAACGACTGAGTTTGGCTTTGGGGGGATCTTGTGTGCAGGTAATGGCACCATTGGACCATATACAATCAAAGTCGTGATTTCTGATGAACTTGAAACCATTGAGCAATCATGGGAAATAAACTATTTTGTTTACCATCCACCAATCATCGAGCCTGCTGAGGAACAATCAACTGTATCACAACTTATTGACGCATTATCTGCTAATTTAATGACAGTAGTAATTGCGACCCTTATTGGGTTAATTGTGATTTTACTCGCTGTTCGAATGAAGCAGAATAAGTCTCAACGCTTGCCCAGTTCCCCGCCCCCACCACAATCATTTGGCCAACAAGCGCCGCAGTATCGATACCAGCAAGCTCAGCCAAAGTATGGAGAAGTGCCGGCAGCTCCGGATTTAACGATGTTAGACAATAAGTGGAAGTAATCAGGTATTCATGACAAAATTCCAACCGATAACACGTCCATCCGTTGCATCTGCTACCAAATTGAACTGTTTATTCCAACCATCTTCTGTCCAATCTCTGGAGATATCTACTGTTGTAGCACCATCTGTTGCATCACCAATATTGGAGAGAATAGAATTGATACCAGAACCTGGGACGACTACCAAATATCCAATTCTAGTTTCTTGGTGATAAGTGCCTGAACTTGTGAAAACGCCATCGTTACTGGAAAGGCTTGGAAATCGGTTTGCGTCTAAGAGAGAGGTTTCGATGGTACTTATGTTCAATACTTGTGGGATTAAATCACGATTGTAAGATACTGTCTCGTCATAGGTGCCTTTCTTGTCAAATTGACAATTTTCCTGAGTTGGCGTGCCGGTCATGTTGAATGTTACCCAACCTGCTGCATCATCACTGGCTATCCAAGAGATGTTCCATTGGGTGTTTTGATCATACTTTTGGTCAACAGCCCGCCAAACATATCCATTATCATCAAGTGCCGCTGTTGCTCCACTAGCTGCGGTTTGGAAATAATCAAAACACTGCATTGCAGCCTCAAGATTATGAGTTCTTAGCGCTGAATCATCTGGCATATGTTGACCATTAGGACCCCAATTAGTTAATTCATCATCACTAGGTGACAATTCATTTGCTTGCGGTCTAGCATCGTATGAAAGACCTAATTCTAAGGTTTTAGAACCTCTACTAAGAGAAGTCTTGACAAATTTATGGTTCATGGTAAGTTCACCATCAGGCAGAACATAATCCCCTAGTAATTTTGAGGTTGTTGAGCAACCTTGACGGTTACTATCACTACCAGATATTACCACGTTGACAGTTTGTTCGGTAGCCCAAGGATTGTTTTCTTCCACTAACAAAGTCATACTTGCAGAGCCGAGGCATAAATCTTGGATATCTTGATTGGTTGCAACTATTTTCCACATGTCGGTGCTGCCTCTAGTTTCAGTGCCTAATACTCGCCAATCCCACCCTTGACTAGATCCTGAGGAGCCATCATCGATGTAACTGTTGGATAGTAATTCCTGCAACTCAACTGGTTGTAATAGCATGGAAAGTCCCGGAGAAATAGTTTCAAGTTCACCAAATAGACCACCTACTCCAAAAGTCATCAAATTACCTTGATAGGTGTCTTCAATATTGAGATTCCAATCTACTGCAGTACCAATTGTTGCCCGGTCTCTAATTTCTGTCCATTTAGTAGAAGTTAATTCGGCAGTACCGCCAACACTAGCAGGGAAGTCAGAACATGCATTTGAGCCAGGGATACTAGAACGTAGGTGGCGCTGGAGAGTAAATGAATCAAGGTCGTAACTAGAAACTGCTTCAACAGTCAACCAATCCATTCCTTGTCCTCCTTTTGCACTAACTGCACCCTTTCGGTCCAAGGATGATTGAGAAACCAATTGAGAACTATCTCCATCAGTTATTGCTACTCCTCCGGTTCCAGCAAATATTAGTCTAAGTTTACAAATATCGTCTTCAGTTTCAATCTGATCTAATACCAAATCTAGAAAGCCTTCACTAGCCATAAAATCACCATCTTCGATGATGTAGTTCATATCGTCTCCATAACGCAAATTGTCGGCAGTAAATGGTTCAAGTTGATTGTTGAAATAATACCAAGCACCAGCCCCAACTATCATTAATACAAGAAATACTGCTGCAATCTTTGGTTGTTTAATCATATCAAGAAGAGTTGCTGGAGACTCTGCAGACTTAGTTGTTGATTGTGTTA
>DUJK01000089.1:1847-8529 GCA_013329925.1 Candidatus Poseidoniaceae archaeon | reverse complement strand
CTCGATGCTCTGCACTGATGATTAGCATGACTACTGCGTTGATTTTTGCCGGCGGAAAGAGTACTCGAATGGGGGAGGATAAATCGCAGATGTTTGGCGGTGTTAACCGTATAATCAAACAATGTAAACTGTCATCAGTAACTAGAATTATTACTCTGTGCGGCGATAAAAGCCGGATGAAAATGTTTGATGGAGAAGTGTGGCCAGACCCTGAATTTTGCAATTCACTAGTCGAGTTAGTCGCCTGGAGTATTAATCAAATTGATGATGATGTGATTTTAATTCCATGTGATGCTTTTAATTTACAGTCAACTGGAATTGATGCACTGATACAACAAGGTAACTGCGTTCCAGTTGACCAGCAACAACAACGGCAGCCGCTAATGGCTAGAATAACCAATAGATCATTGATTAATTGGGATGGCGGGACAATAAACCAATTATTTAGTAGGTTTTCTAACTATCAAAATAGCGATCTTGCGTCACAATTTGCTAACTTTAATCAAAATTCAGACTTGAGTAGTCACCAGTAACAATTGCATCGATGACTAGTGGATAGAGAATGTGTTCAAATGACTTAATCCGATTTGCCAAAGTGGATTCTGTGTCTTCTTCTAAGACCTCTACCTCACACTGAGCAATTATTTCTCCAGTATCCATTCCAGCATCAACAAAATGAACTGTACAGCCCGACTTTCGTACCCCTGCAGCAATTACATCTCGGTGTGCATGAGCACCTGGAAAATCTGGCAGCAGTGAAGGATGAATATTGACGATCTGCCCTAGCCAGTTATTGATGAATTGTTCACTTAATAGGCGCATATATCCACTTAGGATAACTAGTTCAACTTCATGTTGCTGTAGTAATTTGTCTATTATTGCTTCATGCTGATGTCGAGCAAGTACTCTATCTTCGGTCGCTGGAACCTCTACAACCTCTACTGGTACGTCAAATTCTTGGGCTAGGGGGATGCCGCCTACGTCTGGTTTGTTGCTGATGACTAAGGCTGTATAATGAGAACAATTAGCATCACTTTGGTGATTTAGCATGGCTTGCATACCACTACCAGATCCTGAAATTAGGATGGCGCACCTAATGGGGTCTTTTGGCGTACCAACTCTCGCCAAGCCGATTGCATTTGCCATATTAACACGGCTGCACTGGTTTGCTTTGATTGCTTCGATGCTCAGTGTCTAAACAGTCGATGCCCGGTGAATAACATAGAAACGCCCATTTCGTCTGCTGCATCGATGACTTCTTGATCTCTAATCGAGCCACCAGGTTGAACTATTGCAGAGGCCCCTGCACCAGCGGCTTGCTCTAGGCCATCTTTGAACGGGAAAAATGCATCTGATGCTAGTACCGACCCTTTGGCTCTCTCGCCAGCCCTTCGAGCGGCGATTTTGACCGCTTCAACACGACTGGTTTGCCCTGGCCCAATACCAACTGTTGCGGTCCCTTGAACCATGACAATCGCATTGGATTTTACTTGTTCGCAAACCCTCACTGCAAACCTCATGCTATCTAGTTCAGCCTGGCTTGGTTGAACTTTAGTGACCACTTTCGCTTTATCCCAATCAATAATTGGAGCTTCCTCGGTTTGAACTATCCAGCCGCCTTCAATTGGTTTCTTGACTAAAATTCTCTCAAGTGCTGCTAATCTATCATTTGGCGACTCAATGGTAAGTATTCGGCGGTTCTTTTTCTGCATAACAAATTCTTTTGCTTCCTGGTGGTAATTTGGCGCCATCAATACCTCGATGAATAATGGCTCCATGGCCTTAGCAGTGGATAATTCCAATGGCTCATTGAAACAAATGATCGAGCCAAAGGCCGATTCTGGATCACTTGCTAATGCTGCCTCATAAGCCTCTAATTGAGTTTTACCAAGAGCTGCTCCACAGGGATTGTTATGTTTGACAATCACGCAAGCATGAGGAGTGTTTGGCCACTCTCCAGTTGAGAGTGAGCGGCATAGTCGAAGTGTCGCATCAGCATCTGAGTAATTGTTGTAAGACATCTGTTTGCCTCCTTCAACATGAGCGGTTACTAGAGTGGAGTGTTTGCCTATTTCTTTTGGGTCAATGTACATAGCAGCCGATTGGTGCCCGTTTTCGCCATAACGTAAATTGTGGACTTTGGCAGCAGAGGAAAGCAATGCTGCTGGAAGGCGTAATTCCTGTTCACTCTTGTCGTCAAAAGCCTCTGGTCTACCAACCCAGCGCGCGTGCAATTCGCCTGAGATTGCGCTATCGTAGCTTGCCGTATGTTCAAATGCTTCAAGTGCTAGACTTTGACGAAAATGCAAAGCTACCGCTTCACTTGATCCAGCCGCTTTGAGTTCAGCGATTACTTTGGCATAATTTACCGGGTTACAAACGATAATCACGTTCCGGTGATTCTTGGCAGATGCTCGAACCATTGTTGGCCCACCAATATCGATCATTTCCAATAAGTCCGGGTCATCAAGTCTTGGTTGTTGGTTTGCTGCCTCGCTGAATGGATACAAATTACAAGCAACGAGGTTGATTGGTCCATAACCAAGTTCTGCAAGCCCAAGTCTATCTTCCTCATGTTCTAGGCGAGCAAGTAGTGGTCCGTGAATTGCTGGATGTAATGATTTGACTCGTCCATCAAAAATTTCCGGGTGCCCTGTAACATCTGAAACACTGATTACTGACAAACCAGCATCCTTGAGTTTCCTAGCAGTGCCGCCTGTTGAAATTAATTGGAAGCCTAGTTCATCTAATGATTTAGCAAAATCAACAATCCCTGTTTTATCATATACACTCAACAGGGCTCTGGGTTTGTGTGACTGTTCCATGGAGGCGACCCAAGTTGTGGTCTGCTAACAGCCGTATGAACATAACGCTGAGTAATTTAATCGCCACGCGCTGAAATAACCTGGTCAACGCGTAGAAGTCCGCAAGCGGTCTCGCATGCAGCCTCTAATCCATGCAATATTGTATCACAGCACTCCCAAACGTCGGTTAATTCCATTGGCTTACCTTCAGCATTGATTCCACTGCTGGGTGAATCGTTTCTAACCATTGAACGCAATTCGAGTAGTCCATCTAGCATATTATTTCCTGAGTTGGCAACTAATGTTGCAGGTACTGCTTCTAATGACCTAGCAAATGCCTCAATGGCTAATCGTTCCCTTCCGGCAATTGATTCGGCATGTTCTCTCATTGCCAAGGCTGCAATAATATGTGCATTACCGCCGCCAATTAATACGCTGCCTGACTCAATTGTACTGGCAACTGAATTCAATGCGTCGTAAATGCCTCTAACAAATTCGTCACTAGCCACGCCCCCTGCGCCACAAACGTCGATTGTCGTCAATCCAGAAGCAGCGCCGGCGTTCAAGTACAATCTATCTCGGCGACCTTCATCACTATCGTAAGATTCTACGACCATTGATTCAAAAGAGCCGAGGGTGTTTTCATCAATCCCGTCTATGTGATCTATCATCAATGCCCCAGTAGCAAGGGCAACATCTTCTGCACCGGCTTTGTCAATAGATGCCAAGGCAAATATGCCATTATCAGCCAACTTGTGCAATATTTTTCCGTCAATTGTTTCTGCACAGAATACCATGGATGCTCCAGAATTAATTATACTCTGAGCTTTGGTTTCGAGTATTGCTTCCTCGGCGTCCATAAAAGAGACCCATTGCTCAGTCGATGAGATTTCAATCTCTGAATCGTAACTGCTCTTTTCTATTTCCAGCGGGCAAGAAAATACCACTACCTTGCCAGCGGTAAGATTACGCGGTAGGCGCTCCAAATCTAGGTTTTTATCGATAATAATTCCTTCGATTAGTTTGGTTTCTGACAAACTCCCTATTCCTTTCTTGGCCATTCTAACCTGTTCTATGTTGACAGATGTATAGTCATCATTTTGCTCAGCTACATGAATTGCTGCTTTGACAATAATATCTGCAAGTTGCTTGCCCACTGATTCTACAGATGTGCCAGTCATAGCAGTTCTAGCAACTGATTGAAGTATACTCTCATCAGTAATACTAACCTTGTCAGCATGATTCATCAAGGCTTGGATAGTCTTGTCCATAGCCTCTCTAAAACCATTGACTAAAACTAGTGGATGAAGACCTTTTTCTAACAAAATACCTGATTCACGCATCAATTCGCTGGCGAAAATAAGACATCCTGTAACGCCATCCCCACAGGCATTTTCCTGTGACTTTGCTAGTTGGACAAAGGCTTTGGCTGCAGGGTGCTTAACCAATAATTCTGCAACAATTTTAGCGCCGTCGTTAGTAACTGCAGTTTCGCCGTTAGTTTTGTAGAGCATTTTATCCAGGCCGTTTGGACCGAAGGTGCCTTTCAATAAATTACCAAATGCTACTGCAGCAGAAACCAGTTTCTGTGTGACTGCAACGCCGCTTGTTACCGAAGTTGTCGGCCTAACAATAGCTACTGGGGCGCGCCCTGTACCATCATTTGGTTGAGTCATGCCTTAAGGCAAAATTCTCCCATTCATGAAGTCTTCTGAGTTCGCTTTGTCTTCAAACCATGAATCTTCTTGGATTCATCGTTACTCCAATGGTAAGCCATTTTCAACAATTTCAGATAATGTCCTAGATTGTCGCGCTTCATCTTGTCGTGAAGTGCTTCATTATTGATGAAAATATCTCCCCAAAGGTTTGCTGCTGTACCCTTGTTGCCCTTTGGCAAGTCGAATACTTCAGTAGTGGTTGGCTCAAGTAGTGCTTTCCATACTCTTCCTGGATTTACTGCCATAGTAACTTCAATAATTACTTCGGTTTCTTTCAAGCCGGTGCCAGTTTGCCACGAGTCTTCGCCAAGGTCGGCAAGGAATGGTAGTGTCAAATCTTGTATTGAAAGGCTGGTCATTGCATCAGCATTGGTAAGGCCAGTATATGCTTCACGCATTCTACCTCTATCAGCGCCTCGTGATCCTGTTATTGTACGTAGTTTGTCAATCGAGGTTGGTACCAAGAATCTGATATCGGTATAGTATACTAACGGATTATCGTCTTTAGCACCAAAGATGTGTGAGTATGGTGCAGAACCTGCAGTTTCACCGAGTTCAGCAATTGGATAAATCGTCTTCAGCGCATTTGTTGCGATAGATTGAACGATTCTTCTCATGAGCCTATCGGGTGCGGCTGAAATATCGTCAAAGGAATTCTTGTATTCTTCCATATCGATAATATCGTAACCTCTAACTGACATGATTGAGTGAACGCTTGGCCCAACAACCTTCTTTTCTCCATCGTGGAAATCAGCTTGGCTAATCCATCTTGCACCTTGTGCAATGTCGCTTGCAGCAACCAAATCAGCATATGCTTTGAACCGGCGAGTAACTCTGTTCATGAAGTCGGCTTGGTCAAGTTTGGTAAACACTGTAGCCTCGTAGTTAGATTTCAGAGCGTGGTCAGCAACTTGACTTGCGTTAACACAAGTTAGCAAATTGCCTTGGTCTGCAGGGTACATAATCAGACGGCGGCGCTTGGAAGAGCCACCGAGTTGGCCGACTAGTGGGTCGGTTAGGATGTAGCCTAAACAAGCACAAACCTCGAATAAACGAGCATATTTGTCTTCATCAGAAGCTCTAGCAATCCATTCATCCAGTCCAGGCTCGATACAGTGGAATTCTAGTGGGACCATTTCTGAACCTGCACCAAACATTTGTCGAACTGTGGAAGATGACATCATTCCCATTAGTGTGTACATTGAGGTCTTTCCTGTAGTCATAAATACATCAGTAATACCTTCTTCACCGAATGATAGTCTTCGGTCAGGTAAGTTGACCAATAGATTGAATGATGTTGGAGTGTCTCTATTTCCATCAACTGCTGGCCAAATCCATGTGTGAGGACGTGTGGTCAAGAAGCCGTTTGCATCCTTACCAAATCCTGCTGGAGAATATCTAATCCAGCCTAATCTGTTGTTGAAAGAAACATTTCTGTGCATCAATGAAGGGTAGAAACACTTGTCCAATGGGTCAGAATCTGGGACTACACCTCGGTGGCCTAGACCCCAGAGGATCGGTTCCCATTCAGGGAATTCGGAATCTTTCTTACCCAAGAATACGTGGTCATCGCCAGGTAGATCGCCGGTAAGGAATGAGCCACCCATTCTTTCTTCGTCGCCCGTTGAGCAGAAAAAGAAAGTTTGAGTGGTAAACAATTGCTTAGGAGTCCACATATTTGCATTGATAATAGTTTTTTGTTTTAGGAAATCTGAAACATTGAGGATTCTTCTTTCGAATTTGAATCTCTCTGCTTCAATCCAAGTTGAGCCAAGGAATAGATTTGTATTGAGTAGTTTGGCTTTTGCTGGGCCAATATATCTGGTTCTTGGATCAGACTTTGCCATATCGGTCGGCGGCAATGCTTCCCATGGCCCTGTCGCTGGAATGTAATCCATGAAAGCTTCATGAGAAAATTCGTGCTTCTGCGCCTCCTTGACGGTTTGTTCAACCTCGTCCATAAGCCGAACATATGTTTCGCTTGGATTTAGTCTTCCGGTTGTGCTGAATTCTTTATTTGATACTGTTCTATGTTCCCACATTTTTTCCACCTCAGAATTTTCTTGCTCCATTATCTGCTGGTGCCGGAGCTGCACCGCTTGAATCGTCCTTGTCACCTTCTGGTTCTTGAGCATCTGTATTGTCTTCTACAACAGATTC
>DUJK01000089.1:0-1456 GCA_013329925.1 Candidatus Poseidoniaceae archaeon | reverse complement strand
CCTCGACTTCTGCTTGGGCCTCAGCTTCTGCTTGGGCCTCGGCTTCTGCTTCTTCTTTTTCTGCTGCGACAATTTCTTTTGCCATCTTTTCAGCAGATTCTTGAATTTCATCTTCCTTTACTGCAGCAAAGATTGATGCTGCAGTGGCTTTCATGGATGCGTCAATATGAGGCGCCGCACGATAGAAATATTGTATCATGAAACCAACTGTTCCACATACTGCACCAAGTCCAATAATCCAACCATTGTTGATATTATTGAGTTCATCAGGATTATTGTAAATCTCATCTGAAGGTATACCGGTTTCTGGTGGCCACCAAGTCATACCCAATGAATTGGTAATCACTTCAACTGTAGCCCATATTGCAAAAACAAGCATAATTATTGATGCAAAGTTGACCAGTGTGCGGTTTTCTAGAAGGAAAGCAACTAGTCCGTCCCTCGGTTTTTCATCGGCGGCTCTAGACCCATCCATAGCGCTCATGCCATCGGGTCACTTCGCTTATTATTAAAGTGGATTGCCTATATACCACTAATTTTTAGGATTTTGACGAATTTATCTTCTGCCTTTGCGTTCTTTTCTTCGACGGCTTTTCCCGCTGTGCTCCCACGCCTTGCCGGCGCGACTGCGGCGCTCTTGAGTATCTTCCCAGTATGGGTTGGGCCGATCCAGATTTTTCGGCATTTCGTCAAAGGTTTTGACTGATAATGAGATGCCGCCTAAATCGTCCTGCAACTGGCGTATATTGGCGCCACCTTTGCCAACAAGAGTTGCTACCATGTTATCTGGTACGTAGATATTAGCATTGGTATTTGAGGTGAATTGGACTTGGCATTCAACGCCGATCCAATCTCTAATATTGCGCACTAGCGAATCTTTTGCTAGTGCCTTGATGGGCGATATTGCCTGAGTTAAACCTTCAACGGGCACTACTGCGATTTCAGAACCAAAGGCGAACATTTCGTGGGTTATTTTGCCGCTGGGAAATTCTACGACCTCAATTACTGGCCGGGCTAACTCCTCTTGCATACCGGTTGGAGCCTTTACCGTCATTCGAAGTTCCAATACCTGTTGGATTTTACCAGCCTCGACGTGAAGGATTGTATCGAGGACTTGGCTTACCAACCCCAATTCCACTTTACCAATCAATCGCTGGATTGCTTCTAATGCGGAGTTAGCGTGAGTTACTCCAAGCAGGCCGACACCGGCTAGTCTTACATCAGCAAATATCTCAAAATCTCTAGCGCGTCTTACTTCATCAAAAATAACAAAGTCTGGGCGCACCAAGAAAATTATCTCAGCGGTCTTTTCTAAATCGCCTTCCAGTGGCGCATATTGGGTAATTCTGTCTGCTAATTGAAGATCCCTGGGGGCTTCCATAGTTTTGACCATCGCGCCCAAATCATTGTCTAAATATTCCGCAATTGCTTGGGCTAAAGTAGTCTTACCTGAACC
>DUJK01000069.1:8963-14713 GCA_013329925.1 Candidatus Poseidoniaceae archaeon | reverse complement strand
GAAGGACACAAGGTAGACACAGAAGGCAATCCAATAGTTCATGATGACTCTGATGAAGCAGAAATTGGCGCTGGAGACACCATTATCACTGCAAGTGGTGAAGTAATTCCTGCTGCTGCTGCTGGAGTAAATCGTTTGATGGCAGAGGATGAAGCACCGCTAGTGGAGCTCTATGAGGCTCAAGCACTAGCAGCTAATCCATTCCTTGTGGCTCCATCAACTGGTCCAACAGCGAAATCTAATACTGTCGGTGCGCCTACAGTCGCAGCATTACTGCTTGATCACATGTCTGGCATGGCTGCGGTCAATTTCGCTCAAAAAGCCATCAACTCAGGTATGTTGACACAAGAAGAGGGTAATGCTGTATTGGCAATCGTTCAACTTGCAACACCAGGTGAAGCAGAAGCCGCGTTGGAAGACCATCTTCCACACCGTGATTTGTTGACTTTTTCAGCACTAGTAACGTCTTGGCGACAGGTAAAGCAACTAAGAGGAGAAGAATGAAATGGGTGCATCGGTCGGCGTAGGTGGTCTAATAGTGGGCACTTCGATGTTGGTGGTATTGGCTTTAGCAGTCAATGCAATCGACCTTCGAATGGAAACATCACTAGAAACTATTGAGTCGGCCAGTGAACCATTACCGTCTTTTACCATAGATAATGCAGACCTAGCACTAGGAGCCATACTAAATTTGCAAATTGATGATGGCGGAACTGGCTATGTTGATGGAACGTTAAGCGCGACAGGTGGTGGTGGTTCCGGTTTTTCTGGAACATTTACTGTTGATACAAATGGAACAATAATCGATGCGGTTATCACCAACCGCGGAGATTACTCGTCCGATCCAACCATTGTAATCGACAGTCCCCAGCCAACCGGCGTCAATGCTAGTATATCGATAACTGGTAGAATTACGGTAGTCTATGCAAACATAACAAACACTGGTCCAGTTGTCGTGCCGGTTGATGAAGTGTGGTTGTTTCTTGATGGCAACAATGCAGAGAATTTAGCGAACATAGGCCCCATTGTAGACTCAGAGAATATCTATCCTAGCGATACAGTTGGTATTCAATGGCGTAACATTCCCAGTAACGTCTATGAAACAATAGCAATGTCAACAAACGGATTTAATACTGCTAGAGCAGTAGTATGAGGTATTATTATGGCAGACGGAGGAGCATCTACTTACATCTTTTTGGCCACGGCATTGTTGATTTCGGGTGCTGTGTCTGCGGTGTTAATATCCCAATATGGCGATATGACTTCCGCAATGGAGGTTGAAAGGCGTGCTGCCGAGGCAGATTCAAAAACCTCTTTCGACTATGCTGGAGATTTATCCAATGTAGCGTATGATACTACTGACCCTGCGGCTGAGACAATCACAATCTACCTACAAAATACTGGAGTGTATGTATTAGATGATACTTCTCTATTTATTCAATTAGATGGCGTAGTGGTTCCAGACGCAGATGTCAGCACAACGATATTACCATCAGGCGGAGATTGGGGTACTACGGAGTTATTGGAAGTTGAAATGACTGGCACATGGGGTTTCGCCGATAATTCAGACATTAAACTAACCATTCTCGTCTTTTCGGTAACAGTTGGTGGATATGAAGGACAAGAATCACAGTCCACGGAGGCGAGATTAAATGAACTCTGATGACCCACTTAATTTCCCGCATAAGCCTGTCGAAGATGGTTTTGCATTTGATGTAGAAACAGATTCCCTTGCCGACACTATGGGTCTAAGATTGCCAAACAGGTCATTGTATGTTCTTCAGGGATCAGTTGGTGGAGGTAAGTCATTAATCTCCCAAAGATTAGTCCACGGCATGCTACATAATGGCGTTAAGATTCTGGTCGTGACTACTGAATTAACCACTAGAGGTTGGATTGAGCAAATGGAATCGATTGGGTACGGAGTAACTGATGCTTTAAGAGAAGGCCGTTTGATGGTATTCTCTAGATTTGGCACTGTTGCAGAAGCACGAGATGATGTCGGTCTTGAAGAAGTATTGCAAAGTAAAGCAGTAGAAGAAGCAGATGTGGTAATACTAGATTCAGCTAGTGCATTGATGGATGACGGTTTAGATGATAAGCAAAGATTCGACTTAATGCAAAAACTGCGTAAGACTACTTCAGATGGTCGCTCAATTATGCTGTGCGTAGATCCAGATGAAATGGATCATAAATTATTACACAACATGCGTGCATCAGCAGAAGTAGTACTCGATTTATCCACCGCACTTATCGGTGGAGATTTGAAGAGAAACATCGTCGTTACTAGATTCTTAAGAGCCGCAGGGCCAGTCCAAACCAGCGTTGGTTGGCGTGTTGAGCCGAGTATGGGCTTCATAGTGGATATCACGGCGGTAAGTTGAGGGGTATTATCATGGCTGATGAAGATCGATTTGCAAAAGGCGACCTCAATAGCGTCATGGCTGCTTATCCACACGTCGCTGATTGGGTTCGAGATTTCGAATCGAGGTACGGTGCGCGTCCAATTTACTACGGTCCACTTGACAGGGATGCAAAGAAAGAACGACCTTTGAATCTAATTTACTTAGCCAAAGAGCCAATTTTCATTCACATTTACGAACCACCTGAAGATGATGAGGGTAACGGCGGAGAAATTCTTTGGTTTGGTCTTGAGCCGCAACTTACTGAAGAGGAAGAAAACATGCGTCGTGACTTAGTAGAGACGCTTCTTCAAGAGGCTCCAACAGCGCCAACATTCACCACAGATGGTGAATTTGAAAATATCCTTACCCAAATGGTAGACCGGTACACTGTGCTGGAAAACGAAGTTAGCGCGGCCCCTCGTCGTCAAGGACGACTTTGGGAAATGATTGGAATGGATGATAAACGAGTCATTGTAACTCCAGAACAAAGAGCCAGGTTGGAATACATTATTATCCGAGACCTAATTAAAAACGGGCCATTAGAACCTCTACTTTCCGATGAGATGCTGGAAGATATACACTCTATTGGTCTCAAGCATATTCACATGGACCACAAGGTCTTCGGCATGGTAACCTCAAACATTAGGTTCCGTGAACGGGAACTATTGTCTCGTTATTTGCGAGCGATGTCAGAGCGTATTGGCCGCCCAGTATCGGACAACAAACCAATTATTGACGGAGCATTACTAGACGGCTCTCGTATTAACATCATATTCTCTGATGACGTATCGATGCTTGGTCCATCATTCACCATCCGTAAATTCGCTGAGGAAACCATATCAATTATTCAACTCATTAAGTGGGGCACTATATCCTCACAAGTCGCTGCTTACATTTGGATTTGCCTAGAGTACGGCATGTCGGTACTTGTTTCTGGAGAGACAGCATCGGGTAAAACTACTACACTGAATGCCATTTTACCATTTATCGACCACAATGTCAAAATTTACTCGGCAGAGGATACTCCTGAGGTTAAAGTAAGACACAAGATTTGGCAGCGTCTAGTAACTAGAGATTCTAAGAATGAAGAGTCACGTGTCGAAATGTTCGACCTGCTCAAAGCTGCGCTTAGAAGCAGACCAAGATACATCATTATCGGTGAGATACGTGGTGTTGAAGGTGCTACTGCGTTCCAAGCGATGCAAACAGGTCACCCGGTAATTGCGACATTCCACGCATCGTCTATTGTGAAGATGATTCAAAGATTTACTGGTGACCCAATCAATGTGCCAATTCGGTTCTTTGACAACCTGAATTTTGCAATTTTCCAAGAAGTTGTTGAGGCGCCAGGTGGCGGTATTGCTAGAAGAGTAACTGGTATTGACGAAGTTATTGGATACAATAAACACAGTGATGGTGTATTGACCAGAGGTATGTTCGAATGGGACCCAGTCAAGGATAAGCACTATTTCCGCGGTATGTTTCAAAGCCACTTGCTAGAGAATAAAATTGCTGCAATGGCAGGATTTGCTAACAAACGTGACATCTATGATGAAATGTTGGCAAGAGCTGCAGCACTCGAAAAGATGGCAGATAGAGACTTAACTCACTATGACGATGTGTTTGATTTACTCGGAATATACTACAATAACGGCTTTGAGGCATTCAACCGAGCAATCGACACTTGGACAGGTATTAATCACGGCTAGGAGATTTGATTATGGAAAGAATGCCGATGTGGCAAGTTGCAATTCGTCGTCTCGAAATGCCGATTCCACGTTTCTTGATCATTTTTGTCGGTGGTGCCGCATTTACTGGTTTGATAACTGCCTTAGCAATTATATTCCTTACCGGTGGTCTTGGCGACGGAGCGCTATTTCAGGGCTTTGCTGGTGTCTTGATGATTTTGGTATTTCCAATGATTACTGCATTGGCAGCAATCGCCTTCCCTTTGATTGAAGTGCAGAGATCAGCAACTTTAATCGAGAAAGAAATGCATATGTTCATCACTCGTATGGGTATATTATCACTTGGGGAAGTCGGTGCAAAATCAATATTTGATATCCTCAAACAAATGAGCGATTATGGGGAATTAGCCTCTGAAGTCAAGCGTATTGAGACTCTAGTTGACAAATGGCATACATCGCTTCCCGAAGCGGCCAGAATTGTGGCACATCAAAGTCCAAGTCCATTATGGACTGATTTCTTGGATAGGATGGCTTTCTCTATTGAAGCTGGACAACCAATTGATGAGTTCATGCGTGCGGAACAAGAAACTGTTGCTGAACAGTATACGACACTGTACGACACTAGATTAGAATCAGTAGACACCATGAAAGAAATCTATGTTTCACTAGTATCTGCAGGTCTATTTGCCTTGGTTATTGCAGGGATTCATCTGGTGCTATTCGAAGTTGGTGCGCCTGATGCGGAACCAATTGAGATTTTTAGCCGTATCAGATTCTTACTGCTTGCTGGTTTTGTCTTCGTTGTGGTTCAAATAGGGGCTGTTTTTGCCTTTAGGTCAACCATTCCTGAAGATCAAACCTTTGCAAGGGATGACATGGATACACCCTTTAGAATTAATTTTAGGCGGTCATTTTTGATTGCGGGGTCAGTGACAACACTATTATCGGTAATTATGACCTTAGTAGTCATTAGTAATTGGAATGTACTCAGCGAGCAGTGGGATAAGTTCGGTTTACTCATTTTTGCAATTCCACTTACTCCAATGCTGTTTCCATCCTTGTTGATTAGACGGGAAGAAGGTATGGTGCTACGCCGTGATGAAACATATCCGGATTTTATTCGCGCACTTGGCGGTACTGCTCAAGCGAGGTCGGCTGAACCATCGGCGACCATAAAGGCGCTAAGAGGGATTGATTTTGGGCGCCTAGATTCATCTATTGACCGACTAGAAAAACGCTTGTCAACTAGAATTGATTCAGATCGTGCTTGGGATTACTTCAACGCCGATACCAACTCTTCAGTTATCTCAAGGTACATGAGAATCTACATCGAGGGGTCACAATCATCGGGTCAGCCCGCTGAAACCGCTGAAATGGTCAGTCGCTCGGTTGGTAGTTTGCTGTCACTAAGAAGGCGTCGCGGATTGTCTGCTAGCACAATGTGGGGTGTTGCCATTGGTTTACTAATTGCCAGCGTAACCAGCCTAAACGTGACAATTTCAATTGTTCTACAACTTGGGGATGCTATTGCTGGAGTTGCCAGTGGTTTAGTTGATACCGATGTTTCAGCATTGTCTGACTTTGGTGGTGGTGTGGCTTTACCTGTTATGGAAGACTCTAGTTCGGTTGGAGAAAATATACGGATGTTCAAAATCGT
>DUJK01000069.1:3262-8645 GCA_013329925.1 Candidatus Poseidoniaceae archaeon | reverse complement strand
GTCTCAGTACTAATTTTAATTCAAGTTTTAGCAGTTTCCTTGATTGCCACAAGGCTACGTGGTGGCGGATTTTCCAGTGCCCTTGGCCAGTCAATTTCCTTCTTGTGGATTGCCGGTCTAACTTCATTACTGACTGCGGTGATACTTGATGCTGCATCATCGATATTCTCGGTTTGATGATTGTCAAGTATTATAGATTGATTTCACAATTGACTATTATGCAACCGGCCCCCGGTCCCCCAGTACAAGCCCCAAACCCACAACCAATCCAACCCATGCAGCCGATGCAACCAATGGCAGCATACCAACCACAGCCGAAATTTTTAGATAAATATGGCACATATTCATTTAGTAAATGGTTAATGATTGCAATTGTAATTATCGTAATAGGTGCCATGTTTGCTCAAGTTACAGATTTAGTTGGAGCACCTAATCCAGCAGACTATGAGGATGCTACTAAATACGCAGAAGATCAATTTTCCCATGAAAAGTTAGGCACCAGTTTAGGTGCGTTATCTAGCATGCTGCAATCTGTGGGCATGGGTCTAATTGCCTATGCGCTACTACGTGAGGCTAATCAAGGCGATGCCCATCACACAGCAGTAAGAGTCACTGCAGTAATCACCGGTGTATTGCTGGTTGGTAATATAGCAGCAGCAAACCTGTCGATTCTCTGATTAACGTTTCATCTCTTCCTTGATACGTTTCTTGGTAGCAGCCCATGAGCAGATTGGACATGTCGTTAGGTCATGCCCTCTTGCTGGACAGTATTCACGGCCAAAAAAGATAATTTGTAAGTGCAATTTATTCCAGAGTTCTTTTGGGAATACGGCTTTCAAATCTTTTTCCGTTTTATCGACATTCTTGCCATTGGATAAACCCCATCTTGCGGCTAATCGGTGTATGTGAGTGTCAATAGGGAAAGCCGGTACGCCAAATGACTGAGCCATGACTACACCAGCGGTTTTGTGACCCACTCCAGGCAATGCCTCTAATGCTTCAAATGAAGCAGGTACCTCACCACCGTGTCTTTCCATGAGCATTTCTGACATCCGTCTAATGTTCTTGGCTTTGGTCGGTGCAAGACCGACTTGACGAATGTCGGCTAGAATAACTTCAACAGGTAATTGGGCCATTGCTTTGGCATTTGGCGCCTTGGCGAATAAAGCTGGAGTGACCTCATTGACTTTCAAATCGGTGGTTTGAGCGCTCATTAGCACTGCGACTAATAATTGGAAAGCGTTTTCATGGTCGAGAGGAACTGGAGTTTCAGGGTAAAAATCCTCTAGCATTACGGCGATTTTTTCAGCCTTTTCGCTGCGTTTCATTCACTCGCCTCGACGTTTGAGTATCTGTGGTGGAATCCGGTAAGTATAATCGATTGAATCACCTTTTAGAGTGATTGAATCATGGTTGAAAATCACCTTTTTGACTACCGAGTCTATGCCATGTAGTGGCATTGCGGCTGAGAATTGCCCGTCCGAATAAATAGCGATTCCAGTTTCGACGTCTGGTGCTTTTGAGGTGAATGAAGCGATGTTTTCATTGTGCAAAACAGTTCCAAGGCCATTGAAAGTGTTAGTGAATTTGCTGACAATATCTTCCCATTGGGCGATCTCAAATTCCTCTGCCATGGTAATCACTCACTGTTCATATTCGCCGCCAGTCAACCAGCCAAATACTAGGCCTAAGGCGATGGAAATCATTGGTATTACATTGCAGATAAGTGTCTCTAATGGTTCAGTAGTTGGTTTTCCTGCGACGTACCAAATGATTAGCGCTAGAAACATTCCAGGCAGTACCATCGAGGCACCCATGACAGCAGTACGCAATGTTCGCATATTTCCCCCACATCCCCGCCTTTCATCAATGTATGTTCAAGACAAGCGCTTTGTCATGTCTTCTCCAGATAGTGAATTTAGGATGTCATCAGATTCTAGCCAGCCCTTTCTAGCGGCCATCACGCCATAAGCGACATCAGCTAGTCCACGGACTGAGTGAGCATCGGGGTTGATGATCACTGGCACGTTGTTGGTTTTGGCATATTTGCAAAGGCGCCAGTCTAGGTCTAATCGGTAGGGGCTGGCGTTTAATTCAACAGCCTTCAATCGTCCCGCTGCATTATGTTCAGCCATATGCTCAATTACGGCAAACATGTCGACTTCATAGCCGTCTCTGCCTTGTAAAATCCGTCCTGTTGGATGACCGAGTACCGAGGTTGCAGGATGGTCAATAACTCTGAGCAATTCTTCAGTATTGGTCACTTCATCTCGATTTTTCCACTTGGTCATGGCGTGTACTGAGGCTACAACATAGTCCAGTTTCCCCAGTACATCATCAGTATAGTCTAGTTTTCCATCTTCAATAATGTCTGATTCAACACCGTGGAATAAGCGGAAATCTACCCCTTCATCAGCCCAGGCAGAATTGTATTGTTTGATTACTACGCCTTGGGCAAGTAAGTCCTCGGCGCTAGCACCATTAGCGATTTTCAACGATTGTGAGTGGTCCGCAATACCAAGCCAATTCCAGCCAATATTACGGGCTGCATCAGCCATTTGTTCTAGACTCGCATCACCATCAGAGAGTGTAGTGTGATTGTGTAAGGCTCCTCGAATGTCGGATGGAATGATTAATCGAGGCAGTAACTTGTCGGTTGCAGCAGCGATTTCACCAGTGTCTTCACGCAGTTCAGGTGAGACCCAGTCAAGACCTAGATGTCGGTAAATATCGGCTTCATCTAGTGCTGGCAGCGAAAGATGTGCTGCTGCCATACCCTTCAGTTCACCAGCTTCCGCTTCGGGGACTAGGCCAAATTCACTCAACCTCAATCCTCGGTCAATCGCTCGTTGCCGCATGACAATATTGTGTTCTTTACTACCGGTAAAGTATGCTAAAGTAAACGGGAATACTTCTGGGGTAACTAGCCGTACTTGAGCATCAATTGTGCCTCCAGACTCTAACTGCTCGTAATCATCACCACCGATTGCATCCATCACATTAGGGTCAATATGGCCCACTGAGAATCCGCCATCGAAGATACTAGTGTCAAGGATTAGACTGATTTTAGAATCTCCTGCGCCTTTGACGTCGGCAATACCTGGCAATCCTAGAATGGCTTTACTTACTCGGTCTTTGTCTTCATCAAGCACTCCTACAACAACATCCAAATCGCCAATTGTTTCCTTGCGACGTCTTGCACTACCAGCGAGTTGAGCTTTGATAACACCATCAATGGAGGCTATCTTCTGTTCAAATGCTTCACCATACATTAAACCGATATCGAGTCTTCTTCGGGCTCTGAATCTTGCTAATAATTCAATCCCGTCTAACATTTTTTGTTGAGATTTGGCGCCAAAACCTTTCAGTCCAGCGATGGCATCTTCCTCGGCTGCTTGACGTAGTGTAGCAATTGAATCAACTCCTAATTCTTCATTCATTATTTTGATGCGCTTTGGGCCAAGCCCAGGAATCCCAAGCATCTCAATTAGTCCTGGTGGCGTATTGTTGTGTAAGTCAACCCAATCACTTGGCCATCGCCCTTCACCAACTGCTTGTGATATCGCTGAGCCAAGTCCTTTACCAATACCTTTGATGTCGAACAATTCTCCTGTTGCGACTAGTTCTCCTAGATCTTCAGTAATACCACCTAGTGTCCGGCTGGCATTTTGATATGATCTAAGCCTAAACACATTGGCGCCTTGTAATTCTAGCAGCACTGCAACCTGGTGTAATGCTTGGGCGATTTGGTTGCGTGAAAAGAAGGGTGGGCCGGTCGGCCGCGGTTTTGCCAAGGTGAAGTCGCCGCCAGCCATAAGTAGAACAAAGCGAAGTCGTTGACAAACCTTGCCCTTGGGCTAATTGGTTGATTGATACAGATTGGTGCTTAAGAACATCAACCATTAGCCCTTGTCATGGCAGGGGTCGATGTGGTGTTTATCGAACACCTCGCAGAAGCGCTGTGCGGCCTATCGGCGGTGCTGTTTACCTTCATAGCGACGTTTTCTCGTTCTGAAAAAGCCGAATATACGGTGCAAAACATAATCGCTGGTTCATTGATTCTGTGTGCTGCTGTCTTGTGGTGGCTGGCCTTGGCAGGTGGCTCCTTATGGGGCTCAGAATACCTGCCAAAACCACTTTCATTAGTTTGTATCATTATTGCTATTTCAGCACGAATGAACATTCGTGGTACCAATGTATCATTTGGGGCTAATCCACATTCAATTGGTAAGAAAGAAGAGGAATAATCAAATTATTTCGCCACGAGGTTCGTGGTCGCCTTCTGCAGTTGAATTTTCTCCAGCTTCAGTGGCTTCTTTTTCCATCTTTTTCTTGATGAAGTCGCGCATATATTCTGGTAATTCACCGTTGACGAATATTACGTCATTAACCGCATCCAGCTTCATTAGTGAATAAAATATTTGCATAGCAGTCATTGGGGTAGATGAACAACCATTACAGCCACCGTCTAAAGACAGCATAATGTTGCCTTCCGCAGTGTCAATAACAGTGACTACGCCATCGTGAGCATCTAATACTTCCTGGACAGGTCCAATTTCGGCTAAGATTTCCTCCGCACTGATTGCCATGGTTAACCGTGGAGGTCATCTTTTTTGAATCATTTCTCTATTTCGCTAATTTTTTACCTCGGCTTGCTCAAAAAGCAGTAATAATGGGCTATATATGTCAATAAAATAGGGGAACCCCTTATGAGGAGTTCTCGGGTCGGCGACTCAATAGGTGTCTATTATGGATATTACAAATATACCTTTGATTGCAGCAGTGACCGGACTTTTGGGTCTAATAATTGCTTTTGGACTGTACATGAGAGTAAATAGTGTGAAAATCGACAATAAAACAGTTGCCGACATCACTGAAGAGATACAAGATGGTGCTATGGCCTTTTTACAGGCAGAGTATCGAATTCTTGGAATCTTCGTCGTGGCTGTTGGTGCGTTATTATTCGTGCTCAACGATGTCGAGACCACGCTGGCCTTCTTTGCTGGTGCACTGGCATCGGTAGCAGCAGGATTCTCAGGAATGCGTGCAGCTACTTCTGCTAACGGAAGAACTGCAATGGCCGCTAAGAATGGCGGACAATCCGCAGCCCTAGCAGTATCTTACAACGGCGGTGCCGTTATGGGTCTCTCGGTCGGTGGACTTGGTTTGCTAGGTATCTCACTAGTTGCTTTCTGGTTAGGTGCTGGTGACTCTGCTGGGTCTGGGGAAGATGCAGCCGCTAGCGGTCTAAACATTATTCAAGCCGCAGCAGGATTTGGTATGGGTGCTTCTTCAATTGCTCTATTCGCTCGTGTTGGTGGTGGAATTTACACTAAGGCAGCTGACGTTGGTGCAGACCTAGTTGGTAAAGTTGAAGCAGGTA
>DUJK01000069.1:0-2939 GCA_013329925.1 Candidatus Poseidoniaceae archaeon | reverse complement strand
ATTCCAGAAGACGATCCAAGAAATCCTGGTGTTATCGCCGATAACGTTGGTGACAACGTAGGTGACGTAGCAGGAATGGGTGCTGATATCTTTGAATCATTTGTCGGCTCAATTATCGCCGCTATGATTATCGCTAACGAATTCACTACACCAAATGCAGCAGATTATGTGCTTCTGCCAATCCTTCTAGGATTTATCGGATACACCGCTTCCATTATTGGTGTGTTCTCAATGGCCTTCCTAAAGAACGGCAAAGACCCAGCAGCAGCGCTAAGAAACACTACCTTCATTGCAGCAATTCTGTTTGCAGTAGGTGGCTATGGAGCGATTCAGCAAGGTTTCATTGATGTCAAGTACGGTGTTATGCACTCAGTTGTTCTTGGTAGCGTAGTTGGTATTCTAATCGGTTTAGTTACCGAGTACTACACAGGAATTGAGCCAGTATTTGGTATCAAGACCAAGGCTATTCCACACATTGGTGAGATGTCCAAGACTGGACCGGCAACCAATGCTATTGCTGGATTATCAGTTGGTATGATGTCAACATTCATTCCAATACTTTTGATTGCTATGGGTATCCTTGGCGCTAACGAATTTGGTGGTAACGATCTGGGATTGTACTGTATTGCTATGGCTGCTATGGGTATGCTAGCAACAGTTGGTGTAACAATGACTGTAGATGCTTACGGGCCAGTAGCAGACAATGCTGGTGGAATTGCTGAGATGAGCGGACTTGGAGATGATGTTCGAGCGATTACTGATGAACTAGATTCTATTGGTAACACTACAGCAGCAGTTGGTAAAGGATTCGCAATCGGTTCAGCGGCGTTGACTTCTCTAGCATTGTTCGCTGCCTATACAGCGACAATCGAAGGTGGAGTTAACCTCGACCTAACAGAACCAATAGTAGTCATCGGATTACTAATTGGTGGCGGACTACCGTTTGTTGTTGCGGCTATGACTATGACTTCGGTTGGTAAGGCTGCAGGCGATATGGTAGTTGAAATCCGTCGACAATTCAAAGAAATTGACGGACTACTAGAAGGCAGAGAAGGTGTAAAGCCGGATTCCAAGAAATGTGTCGATATCTCAACACAAGCAGCTCTTAGAGAAATGGTCGGACCCGGTGTAGTAGCAATTGCTGCGCCAGTGATTATTGGTTTTGTGCTTGGAACTCAAGCCCTTGGTGGTATGCTGGCAGGTTCTTTGGTCACAGGTGTGCTAATGGCGCTATTCATGGCTAATGCTGGTGGTGCTTGGGACAACGCCAAGAAAGCGATTGAGCAAAATCATATTGCAGGTGCCAAGAAGGGCGATGATGCTCACGATGCAGCAGTTATCGGCGATACCATTGGTGACCCATTCAAGGACACCTCTGGACCATCTCTTAACATTCTGATCAAACTAATGTCTATTGTTGCGGTAGTTCTTGCTGGAACTGGAAAGTTGAGTGATACTGGTCTTCTTTGATTAGAATCTCAAAGAACTTAGAAGCGTTAGGCTTTCAAAAGAAGTCCAACAGGCACGACCATGCGTGCTTACCTGCTGTCGCTTTTGATGATGACAGTCAGCCTTGCTGGTTGCATAAGTGATGAGAGTACTACCGCCTCTGGTATTGGTGATACCACCGAAGATGAGTTGGCCTTGCCAGACTGGCAAATCGGCGACCAGTGGCTCTACACTTTCATAACTCCGGAGTTTGGTGAAGACAGTGCTCGTTTGGTTGTCGCAGACATTCGAGAGGATGATGGTCTGTTCATGCTAGGGATTTCTTCTGAAGGAGAAGCACAACGCCACGCAGTAATCAATCATAATCCATTCCTTGGCAGAGTGACTATGGATGGTTTGTCGGTCTATGAGAACGGAGAGCCACAAGCAGTATTCAATTTCCCGTGGGCAGTTGGCAACACTTGGAATTTTAGATTGCTTGGTCAAGATTGGTCGGCCAGCACCGATAAAATCTACAACGGGGAAGTAACTGTTTCAGCGACCTCAGCCGACGACCACATACTCAACTACGTGTTTAGTGGCCGAGAGGGCTTCATTAAGAATTTACAGTGGACCAATAGTGAGGGTGTTGACAACTTAGCAATGAATCTCAATGTCAAAGAGACCGGTTATACTGGGGATGTATTCTTTTATCGTGCTGGTGATATTCACGATAACTTGTATGAAGAAAACGATCAAGAAGTTTACGATACCTTCCTTGATGAAGGATACTCGCCAAATGAGGCATGGGATACCTTGGTATGGTATCTTGATGTCGAGATAAGCCAACAAGGTGGCTCAGGATCTCTTAGCATCAAAGACCACCAAGGTGCCTCACCGCTAACTAGAGCATGGGGTGCAGGAGCCACAGAAAAGGGCTCGTTTGGTACTATACCCTCAACTTCTGGTGAGCATTCAATCACTGTTACTGTTCGTGGCCAAGACTCTTTTGTCCATCTCAAAGTAGCCGGAGCATTAGTGCGTTCTTGGACTCTGTGAGGTGCCCGTTTGCCAACTCTAATCATGATGCATGGTATGACTGGCAATGCCGAGATGATGCGGCCATTTGCCGAAAAAATATTGCCAGATGGTTGGACTTTAATCGTTCCAGAGGCAAGGTATAATCACCCAGTTAGAGGATTAACTTGGTGGCGTTATGAAGACTATGATGCAGATGCCACTAGACGGGCTAATCTGTCACGGCGTGAATTAATCGATGTCGATTCAAGCCTTTCGCAACTTGAACAAATTATTGCTGAGCAAGCACCTAAGGGGCCACTGATTGTTGGCGGCTTTTCCCAAGGTGGTGCTATGGCTCAAGAATTGCTTCACCTGCCGATTGCTGATAGAATTCAAGGGGTAATATGTATCGGAACTCGCCTAGTCAGGCCAATGGAATTACGCATGCGTCTAGATGAACTGGAAAAGAAACGAATGTTTTGGATGCACGG
>DUJK01000124.1 GCA_013329925.1 Candidatus Poseidoniaceae archaeon | reverse complement strand
TGGGTCATACCAGTTAGAACACTGGACATGGACCACATCCACTGGTGGCGGAGGATCTACCCAGAATGATTTAGGCACTGGTGGTGATTTACCAAATAGTATATCCAGTTCAAATATACCTAATCTGGCTTTCTCAGGAACCACTACAGTCTCCGGCCAGTTTTCTCCCGGGCTAGATGATTATGATTTCTTTACAGTAAACTTAGCAGCATATGAAGGCTTGGCCGTAAGCTTAACTTTTGACCCTGCTGATGATTTAGACCTGGGACTTTGGGATTCACCGCAACACCACACAGTCGTTACTTCATATACCACAGCTAACCCAGAATATGTAACTACAAATGGGTCATTTGGAACCATTGCTCAAACAGTGTATGTTGAGATATGTACTCATAGTCACGGAAGCCCGTTGAATAATAACAATTATACCGTAACATTATGGAAATTTAGTACTTCTACTGGCGGAGGTCCTGCAACTCAATCTGATTTTGGTTACACTAATTACGATCTGCCTAATAACCAATCTGCACTATTGAATGACCCCTACTGGCCTGTAGGATTTAATGGCCAAGCACCAACTTCTACGGGTAATGCTTATGCTCAACTAGAGCCCAATGATGATGAAGATTGGTTATATGTAACTCTGAACTCTAATGAAGCGATAGCATTCGAGGTATCTTACAGCCCAACCTCTACTCACAACGGTTCAACATATGTAAACGATGTAATGTTAACACTTTATGATGCAAATATGAACTATGTTGACTCTTCTCTGGGCAACAATCCGGAACTTGTAACGATGAATAATTCTGCTGCCGGTCCCGGAAATCATGGAGGTACAGTATACGTTCAAATAACGCGATTTAGCGGTTATGTTGATTATGCAATTCAGTTATGGACATGGTCTGTTTCATCGAGCGGAACCAGCAATCAGAGTGACCTTGGAAACCCTAACTATGACCTGCCAGATACCCAAACAGCGCTGCTTTCCGACCCGTTTTGGCCATCGATATTAATCGGCAACGCACCGTATTATTCAGGCCTTAACACTGCTGAATTGGACCAGTATGGAGATAATGAGGACTGGATGTTATTTGCACTGAGTTCAAGCGAAGGTTTTGCGTTGGAAATAAGTTACAGTTCATTTTCGTTCGTCAATTCATCAATAATTACGAATGACTTCAGTATAGAAATATATGATGTCAACTTTAATCCAATAGATTTCTCGTCTGGGAATAATCCTGATTATGTGACTACAAACAACTCTGCGACTGGACCTAGTAGCCATGGTGGAATTATCTTTGTCCAGATAGTGCGTAATTCTGGTTTTGGCGTTTATGATTTAGAATATTGGACATGGAGCACTTCCTCTACTGGCGGGGGTAATGGCAGCAATGGTGCTGCGATCCCATCACAATGCGTTGGCAACAGTGCTGTCCCAGATATTCTTGAGCCTAATGATGATGCGATAACTGCGACGTTAGCATCTACCCTCCCAATTTATTGTACGGGACTATCAGTAGATATTGATGCTGCAGGAAATGCCAATGAAGATTATTACGAAATTGATATGATTAGTGGCGTAACTTACTATTTCAATTTGACATTTACAGATGCCAACGGCGATATTGACGCAAGATTAGAAGATTCATCTGGAAGTAGTTTAACATTCAATGGATTCAGTTCTATGAGTTCATCTTCGGATAATGAAGCAGGTGAGTATACTGCAGGTAGTAATTTCACCGCCTATTTTGTTGTCTATCACTACTCAAGTTTCAGTTCAGGTGCCACTGCCAATTCCTATGACATGGAAATATCGACCGATAATCCAGGAGGAGGGCAGTCATTTTCTAGCATCGAAGTGACAATGAATAACTTAACCAGTTTTAGTATTGAAATGAGTGGTTTAGTTGTTGGAGATAATTATCAATACGACTATTACACTGAGGTTGATTATTTGAGCAATAGTACATCGATAGCTAGCCCGGTAATGGGACCATACAGTTTCACTGCTACCGCAACTAGCGAGGTAATCAATTTGACATCGAGCGGTGGAGATATTGAAGGCCTTTATTTCGTTGAAGCCAAATTATATGATGCAGTAGGTATTGAATTAGATGAGGATGGAGATGAGATATACAAGGAGGTTCTTGTTGTTGAAACTACATCTTCAACTACCGGCGAGATTTTTGCAACAAATTTGTCAATAGGTACCCAGTACACGATTAATTGGATTACAGTAAATTTTGTAACTTTTGAAAATCTAGTAATAAATAGTTCTATGGCTGTTGAAGATGCAATAAATGCTTCAAAGATTGACGAAGGGTTTGACAACTACACTTCAACCGCAACCTCAGAAACTTGGCAAGTCTCATGGAATAGCCCCACATCAATGGATGAATACGCATTCTTCGCAATCATATATGCTAAAGATGCCGTCATAGACTATGAGGATAATGATGGCGCAATTGGCATCCATAGTACTTTATTCGTCCCTCAATTACCGTCAGCTGTAATTACCAACTATTCTTTCAGCGTGACTGCAGCCAACAATGATTTCACCTCAGAAGGACTTGACTTAGTTGTTGGTCAGACGTACTATCAACAGTTTAGAGTTGAAGACCCCGGTGGCGCTGATATCGATTATTCAACTGTAAACTCCTACACAGCTACTTCGCAAAATACTTCCTTTGGTACGTTCTATTACACAACACCATCTTCATCTGGACAATATTGTTTATACTCAGAACTATATGATGTAAATATGATACAATTAGTTGGAGATTATGTCTGTCTACAATATGTCTTTGACGATGATAATGATGGTGTAGCCAACGAATATGACTTATGCCCAAATACCCAAATTTCGAGCATGGTTGATAACAATGGCTGTGCACTAGAGCAGAAGGATTCTGACAGTGACGGCTACAATGATTCTGTAGATGATTTCCCCTATGATGACACACAATGGCTAGATACTGATGGCGATGGATTTGGTGACAACCCTGCAGGTAATAATCCTGACTCGTTCCCTACCGACAATACACAATGGAGTGATATTGATGGAGACGGTTATGGCGATAATGCCGCAGGTAATTCACCTGATCAGTTCCCATACGATCCAACTCAGTGGCATGATTCAGACGGTGATGGTTATGGTGATAATGCAAGCGGAAACAATCCTGATATTTGGCCAACTGACTCAACTCAATGGACCGACTCAGATGGTGATGGCTATGGCGATAATCCAGCCGGAACTGCTGGAGATGCATTCCCATTTGATTCAACGCAATGGGCGGATACCGACGGTGATGGATTTGGAGATAATCCACTACCGGCAAATAATCCAGACGCATTCCCTAATGATGGAACTCAGTGGGAGGACGCAGACGGTGATGGCTATGGTGATAACCAAGGTGGCTCTAATGCTGATAGATTTGTTAATGATCCGACACAGTGGTTTGATTCAGATAATGATGGATATGGCGATAATCCAGCACCAGCAAATAACCCAGATGCATTCCCTAATGACGGCACTCAATGGTTAGATACTGACCAAGATGGTTACGGAGATAACCAAAATGGCAACAATCCAGATAAATTCCCCAACGACAATACTCAATGGCAGGATTCAGATTATGATGGCCTAGGTGACAATGCTAATGGCAATAATCCTGACTTATGCCCAGGCACACCATTTGGCGAAACGGTTGATGCTAACGGATGCTCAACATCTCAGACTGATGAAGACCAAGATATGATTCCAGACAATCAAGACGCATGCCCAAGTACACCTGCAGGAGAATTTGTTGACTCCAATGGTTGTTCAGCGACTCAACTTGATGATGATAATGATGGAGTGGTTAACCAGTACGACTTGTGTCCTGCAACACCACTTGGTAGTGCAATTGATTCAGCAGGTTGCTCTGCTAGTCAACTTGATACAGATGATGACGGCATTAATGATGAATTAGACCAATGCCCCTCAACTTCACCCAACGTTCCAATCAATGGATTTGGCTGTGCAGCTGACCAAAGAGATACTGACATGGATGGGTTAAATGATAATGTTGATTCTTGTCCAAACACTCCAACCAGTGAAATAGCCAACAATAACGGTTGTTCACCATCGCAAACCGACACTGACTTAGATGGTGTATTTGACAACCAAGATTTGTGCGCTAATACAATATTAACTGACTTAGATGGTGATGGTGATTTTGATGTTGATGCAGCCGGATGCTCACCGATACAGTATGATGATGATAATGACATGATTGACAATACTATTGACATATGTCCAGCAACACCAAATGGAGAACAACCAAACTCAGTGGGTTGTTCAGATTCACAACTAGATGAAGATATGGATTCAATCTGGAATTCTGACGACTTATGCTTTGATACACCTGCTGGAGAGTCTGTTGATCAAAATGGTTGTTCTGAGTTCCAAAAGGATGATGATCAAGATGGTTATGTAAATGCTGAAGACGATTGTATTAATACGCCACTAAATAATATTACAGATAACAACGGCTGTAGTCTAATTCAATTGGATTCAGATGGAGACGGCGTTAACGATTATTTCGATGCATTCCCATTTGACAGGAATGAATCTGTTGACACTGATGGTGATGGAATTTCGGACAGATTAGATGCCTACCCTCTAGATGAAACAAGGTCTGAGGCTGAAGCTGAAGAAAGCGGTGGAGGATTCATGTACATCGTAATAGCAATACTGATAATTGGTGTTATCGGGGCTCTTCTAGTAGTAAGAAACAAACCAGAAGGTGGCTATCAATCTCAATTCACACAAGTAGCAGAAACCGATGATGTAACTGAAAATAATATGGCTCAAACAGATTATCAATCCAAGGATGTACCACAAATTAGCCAACAGCAAAACCAAACATGGGAAGAGAATGGAGTGCATTGGTCGATTGATGAAAATGGCCAACTATCATACTTTGATGATGGGACACAATCCTGGCAATTATTCCAGCAGTAGTGATTCCCAAATCAAATCCTGGGTGATATTTTGAGTATTAGGTCAAAAATTATCGCCACAATGATTCGACCTAACAAATTGCTGTATAATTTGTTTAGACCATCGGCCAAATTTGTCAGATATTACGTCCATCCGCAATCATGGATTGGTGGTCTAATATTCTCCTCTTTTGGAATCAAGGTAAAACGGGATAATTTTTCAGGGATCCCAGGAGCTATTTTTACCCCAAGCAAGAATGTCAATACAAAATCCATAATTGTTTACTTACATGGAGGAGGTTATTGTTTTGGATCATCCCTTACAACCCATAAGGTAGGACTAACTAGATTAGCCAAACAAACCAGATTAGTTTGTTATTCAGTCGATTACCGATTGGCTCCCGAACACCAATACCCTGCAGCTTTAGATGATGCGCTGATTGCTTGGAATCACATTGTAAGTCAGAACCCTAATTGCAATATTATCTTAGCAGGAGATTCAGCAGGTGGAGGTTTGAGTCTGGCTTTAATGATGTACTTGAGAGATAATAACAAGCGTTTACCTGACGGTTTAGTGCTATTTTCACCGTGGACTGACCTGACTTGTAGTGGCGAGACTTACCAAACAAAAGCCAAGTATGACCCAATGTTTACCACTAACATGCCAAAAGATTCTGCCAATAACTATGTTCCTGAGGGTGTGAAAAAAACTGACCCTTACATATCGCCGTTATACGGTAGTTTTTCCAATCTACCAAGGACTTTAATCCTAGTTGGTGAGAACGAAATATTACTTGACGATAGTAGACTATTTGCTCAAAAAGCGAAAGAATCTGGTGTTGATATTGAAATCGATATATGGCCAAATATGTTCCATGACTGGTGGTTATTTGGTTCTTTTATACCTGAAACTATACAGGTATTAGACAAAGCGGCCAATTGGATTGATAATGATTAGCTAATTTATTTCAGTCTAATCAAATAACGCCTTGGGCAGTCATTGCTTCAGCAATTTTGAGAAAACCAGCAACATTGGCACCAAAGACATAGTCACCCTCTCTACCATATTGCTTTGCTGTTTCAGATGCATTCTTGTGAATATTAACCATAATTGCTTCAAGTTTTTCATCAACCTCTTGGCGTGTCCAAGATAATCTAAGAGAGTTTTGTGACATTTCCAACCCTGAAGTTGCAACTCCTCCGGCATTTGATGCTTTACCTGGTGCAAAGAGAACACCATTCTTTTGGAAAACTTCAACAGCCTCAGGTGTGCATGGCATATTTGCCCCTTCACCGACTGCAATAACGCTGTTATCGACTAACATTTGTGCTTCTGAACCGTTCAATTCATTTTGAGTTGCACAAGGCAAGGCTACGTCTACATTTACCCCCCACAAACCGTTTGGAGTTGGTTCAGGAGCAGATGCTGTGAATGTTACGCCATCGTGAGCATCAGCATATTCTGAGATTCTGCCACGGCGATTATTTTTCAAATCCATGATATATGCTAATTTCTCACGGTCTATTCCAGACGGGTCGTGTATCCAACCACTTGAGTCTGACATTGTTACCGGTATACCGCCAAGATCCAGCACCTTTTCACAAGCAAATTGTGCGACGTTTCCAGAACCTGAAATCGACACAGTAGCGCCTTCGAATGATTTCCCCTTGGTGGCTAACATTTCTCTAGCAAAGTAAACCAAACCGTATCCAGTTGCTTCAGGACGGATTAAAGAACCGCCGTATGACCTACCTTTGCCAGTTAGAACACCGGCTTGGAAATCGTTGCGTAATTTTTTGTACATACCAAACATGTAGCCAATCTCACGGCCGCCAACTCCTATATCACCAGCTGGAACATCGCAATCATGACCTATGTGTCGCCATAGTTCCATCATAAATGACTGACAAAAACGCATTACTTCAGCATCAGATTTACCCTTTGGGTTAAAATCTGCTCCACCTTTACCGCCACCCATCGGAAGTCCGGTAAGTGAATTCTTGAAAATTTGCTCAAAAGCAAGGAATTTCAAAATTGATGCATTAACGCTGGGGTGAAAACGTAGACCACCCTTGTACGGACCAATAGCCCCGTTAAATTGGATTCTAAAACCTCTGTTAACCTGAATTGTTCCCGAATCATCAACCCAAGGGACGCGGAATTGAATTAGTCGTTCTGGCTCAACTACACGCTCAGCAATTGAAGTGTATTCAGGGTGAGCCTCAAGCACAGGCTCTAGTGATTCCAGAACTTCTAACACTGCTTGGTGGAATTCTGGTTGGTCTGGGTCTCGGGCAATTACTTTTTGATAGATAGATTCGATAACGCTCATTACTACACCTAATCACTTTGTGATGGCCGTCCCAATTTTTCCCCCCTTCTAATAGTTGCCCCGTTATGCAAGGGTTAGGGCTTTGTTTTCAATTGAATGGACATACCGTATTGAAGCGATTTAACCGCTCGATACGTCTAATACCGTTTGTATCAACATCTGCCATTTGGCGTATTGCTTCCTCAATCATACCGTGTTGGTCAGGTTGAAGGCCGATCAAATTTCTCAATACTTCAAGCATCGACCATTCGTCTTCAGTAATTACTTCGTCATCAAGAGCAGCAATCAATGCACTTTGATATGTGGTTACATCACCCAAGTGGTGTCCAGAATAATCTTCTTCTAAATCATCAAATGGGTTTTTTTCTTCCCCTCGTACTATCGCCAAACACTCAGCTGTGCTGCTTGGCGATACACCCAGAGCATTTGCCAGAACGTGCAGAATACTAGCTTCATCATCTGTTACAATTTCATCCTCCATTGCAATATCTAAGGTTCTCAAGTAAAGATACAGCCCTCGGCTTGGTGTTACGCTCATAACTGTTCTAGGGGTCTAAAGTATATGATTATACCAGTCAAATGTTCTTCGCAACAGGTAGTAAACGAGGCATAGAAGCCCAATAATCATATTTATATGAGCCATTTCAAACCGTATTACATTGTGTTACGATTTGTCACCAAATGAGATACGTTTATATGCTCTCTAACGTACCGTGGGTTGAGGAAGACACATGGTAGCACCAAGTTCACACATTTCTCTTCGTATCAATGAAGAGGACTTAATGCTCCTTGATGCCAAGGTTGGGCAGCATGGAGCAAGAAACCGATCTGATGTTGTCAGATTGGCAATTCAAGAGTACCTTAGAGGTCAACCAAGATTGCCTGAGATGGATACAATCAAAATACCACTGGGTAGAAGAGATAAAATGCATTTAGAGATGCTCTATGAACTTGAAGGCACCAGTAAAGAGCAGGCTGCTCTAGAAGGTCTCAAATTATATATTGCAAATTCGATTAAAAGAGGCGAAGATACATTACAACTCGAAGAAGCTCTTGAGAAATCAAGAGCACTGACTTTGAAAAGCAAAGAATACCAAGAATAAGGTGAGAGTGCAGAGGGGATGGGAATATGAAGCAAAACGAAAATACAAATCGTGATGCTACCCTCAAGGGTGATGAAATTAGATCCGGTTTCGTTACCATCAACAACTTGCGGATGCGTGCCCGTCTTGCACGCAACGGAACATTGGGAGGAGCCACCGGCAACAGTGACAACTCCTTTACCCCCCCTGGAGGCGGTTGGGGGGACTCAAATTCCACCCCAGCTAGCTGAGTTGGTGGTTCTCACGTGCCCAGACCCCCACTTTTCTGGGCACAATAATTCAACAATAGTGCGGCCGCGAGGCCAATCCTTTAGAATCGTCGACATTGGCTGTTAACTATGGCGGGAGATTCTATCATTGATGATAGGGGAGAATTCCCGTTTTTAGCTCACATTGAACCTCGGCCCGGACAAATCGATATGATTCGCGAATGTCGTGAGTCACTAAAGAAAAATGGCCATCACTTGGCGGCTGCTCCAACGGGAATTGGCAAGACTGCTGCGGCAATTGCTGCAGCATTAGAAGTAGCCCTTGAGTCGGCTGAAAAGCCACACATATTATTTCTCACTGGCCGACAGTCCCAGCATAAAATTGTCATTGATACTGTAAGAAAAATAAATTCAATGATTGAAGGGGTAAAGCGCCCTATCAAAGTGGTTGATATTATCGGCCGTGAATCAATGTGCGAGGTTGTTGACATACAATCAGGGAGGTGTTTGTGCGAACAAGGCTCTAGTGAATCCGCCAGAGGAAGGCTCAAAGATGATGTTAGAAAATTTATTTTGGAGTACCCGCGCCATGTTGAAGAAATAGTTGATAAGTCAAAAACATGGGGTGTTTGTGCATGGCAAACATGTAGGTCTGCAGTCAAGGATAGTGATATTCTAGTTTGTGATTATAACCATGTCTTCGCTGAACAGGTTAGAGAAAATTCACTGCCTTCGATGGGAGTCAGTTTGAAAAATTGTATCATTATAGTTGACGAGGCGCATAATTTACCTGACAGAATAAGAATGAGCATGGAGCGTGTGATTACCCCAATAATAATTCGTAATGCGGCAATGGAATTAGAAGAATACATGGGTACTTTGGAAAACTCTGCTATGAAAAACTCGTCATCTAGTACCATGCAATCTCTTGAAGAAGTACAATGGGCTTTTGAAGTGATTAAATTACTCAGAGTAAAATTAGGTGATTATTTCCGGTCACTTCATTCACAAGTATCAGATGAGGAGGAGATAATTGTTAGTGCCCAAGAATTTACTGAAAAGATTCATGAAGCATGTGATGAGTTTGAAGGTTTAGTTGGGCAAATGAAACTTGACCGAACTATAGATATTCAGCCGCTGTTTCAAAAATCACAAAGATTGCTCAGGCTCTCTGAAATATTAGCAAGAGTTGTGATTGACACTGAATCAGAAGAAGAGGAATCTGAACCTGACTCACATAGAATCTCATACATCTTCGAGTCAATAGAAAAATTCGGCAATACGTCTGCTTTTTGCATGGTTTTTTCGCCAAAAGGTAAGGAAGGTAAAATCACTACCCACTTGCTTGATCCCGGTGTTTTATCAGGTGAAATTTTTGCAATGTGTAGCGGATCAATATTGATGTCTGGCACCCTTTACCCACCACAAATGTATGCTGACATATTATCTCTACCCAAACGGCTTACTACAAAAACCTCATACAAATCGCCTTTTGCCGGGGAAAGAAGACCTGTACTGATTGCCAAAGACGTCACAACCAGATACAATGAGCGCTCAGAAGTAATGTGGAATCGTATGCGCTCACATATACAAGCACTAATTGATGGTAGTGAAGGACATATAGCAGTATTTTGCCCATCATACCGATTGATGGAGGAAATTATTGGCGATGTATACTTCAAAGGCGTCAAGAAGAGAGTTGAATCAAGAGATTGGTCTAAAGATGATATTGACAAAATAGTTGCTGAATTGAAAACTGAAAGAAGTTCTGGAAATCGAATACTACTATGTGGGGTATTTGGTGCTAGATTATCCGAAGGTATCGATTATAATGACGGGGTTTTAGGTTCCGTAGTTTGTATAGGAATCCCTAATCCACCCCCATCTGTTTTGTCAAATTCCTTGAAACAATATATTGCAGAAAAATTTGGAAAGGAAAATTCATGGCGATATACCGTCACACAGCCAGCGATAAATGCAATTTTACAGGCTATGGGTCGTCCAATTAGATCTGTCGAAGATAGAGCCTTGATTTTACTTCTTGACAAACGAAACGGAGACCGAACTTACACCAATTGTTATCCAAAATCAATGATGATGAATGCAACCAATGATCCCAAAACTACCAATGCCTTTGCTAAGCGGTTTTTCAGGCGAGTAAAACGCAACTAACCACGTCCTGTAAAATAACAAGGTTCATTGATGTATGACAACGAGCCTGCTCCATGACAACATGGCAGCGCGTTGATATCTCTGATGAGAAAGTCGACTTCAATGAAGATAATCAGCAACCTGGGTCAGATGGATTATCTGCCACACCAGAACTACTGCACGGAGATTTCAGTTTAGATGCTCACCACTTAGCAAACGTACAAAGTCAACATAAACAAGTTCTGGTTACTGCAGGTATGATTCCAGAGGAACATATCGCCAATGTTGAGCCATCGTTAAAATTAGAGTGGATGGTAAATGAACTCAATGGTAGGATAAATCCTGATGGTTTAACGATACCATTGCTAGGTGTTGAACAAAATCAAATAGAGTTATACTCACGTCAAATAAATAATAGCATTGTCCTTAAACTAAAGATTACTGAAGATGACGGAGATACTCTAGAGAGAGAATTAACTGCCCCAGAAGGAGTCACTATCGATAATTTAACTGCAAGTTTGGTCAACAACCGACTCAATCTTCGTTGGTAAAACTCATCGATTTGGTATCGCAGCAAGCGATGAAATCTCTTGAACCATTCTCTCAAGTGCCATCTGTGCTGCTTGTTGATGTTGAGCACCCATTTCATCTCTGCTGTATCTTGCCATCTCAAACATATTGTCAAGTGCAGTTAAAGCATCATCCGAAATCTGTGGCATAGCTTGTCGTATCGCAACTTCAAATTCTCGTACAGTCTCGAAATCTCTTCGCAAGAATCCATTCTGTTGTAATACTGAACACATATTTTGATAACATGTAAAGATAGTCTCTCTAATCGAATCTCCTGCTGCAAGTAACTCTGCTGTGTAAGCAAATACTTCGGCTGCCTCTTGTAATAATTCATTCTTATTCTTCATACGATAGGTTACAATTCCAGCAGCAACCAAAGCAATTACTAGTAAAATTAACACATATGCCCAAGTAGGTACAGTCGATTCTTCCTCATCGAATTTGTATTTTGGACTGAATTCATTCGATGTCCTGAGTGATTCAAATTTTTGTTTACTATTTTCGGAAATAATTGGATCGTTGATTTGCACATCAATTGTTACGTAACCCCAACGTTCGAAATCTCCAAATGGAGGGTCTGAGATAAACTCAAATTCTGCCAAACCTGATGGATCGGTCACTACAGTACGTGGATTGGCTAATTGACCATTTGATTCATTCAATAAGGTGTAAATCACCGATATTCCAGGAACACCAAGCCCAGTATCATTTGCTAGTATTGTAATTCCACCAGTAACCTCGTTATTGCCACTCTCCTCTATTTGAGCAATATCCCATTGATAATCTACATTGAGTTTGATGAATATTGCACGGTTAACGGAAACACCATTTAGATACAAGGAACTATTCTCAAGAACATCTAGGTAGATATATTGCGAACCGACATCATACCAAGACGGAGCAACAGTATCAATGGTGAAATTACCATTAAACCAGTTAACATTAACCAAACTACTTGGTATACATTTCGCACCCTCTCTTTGAGTCGCACATTCCGTACCATTTCCAACATTAATAATCAAGTTTTCAAATATTTCTCCCGTCCCACCAATTTCAGAAATTGACCCTGTTATGGTAATTGGACCAAAGGTTCCATCAGATCTAACAGCAACATTAGTCGAACTTGAATCAATAGAAACTTGTAAGTTAGCCCACACAAATGCCGCCAACTCTTGATTTGTTCCAATATGGGAATAAGTTCCTTCGAAGACTACATCAAACTGATGCTGACCTCTAGTTAAGTCTTGACTGGCAAGTATAACTACATTCCAATCACCATTCACGCCCGTTGTGGTAGTAGCAACTAATTCTCCATCAAGGTAGATTGCTAAAACCTCATTCTCAAGTCCTTCATTGGTTAAAGAGTCAATATCGAACAAACGACCTGAAATTTCCCAAATATCCCCTCGTGTAACTTGGGGGTTAGTGTCAAAAGATGCTGTGATATCGGCTCTATGGGCTAAGAAGAAGGTCGTATTTGTGCTATTTGCTCGATAGTAACCTTGACTGCCTGAATATGCAGTCAAAGTATGGTTCCCAAAGTCAAATAAGTCGGTTACCAACCAATTGTATGTGAATTCACCATTTTCATTTGTGATAACAGAAGCAATAGTTATACCTTCAATGATTAATTCGACTTGGTGGTTTGATATTGGAGACAATTGATTATCTGCAACATTGCCAATTATTGTTACATTTTGCCCAACTGCTAAAGTTTCTGGAAGTGACACATCAAGTATAATGTGGCTAAAGATATTCCATGTCCCATTTGCATCACTTGGTAGGTAAAATTGACTTCCAATAAATCTAATTTCGAGAAGTACGGGGCCAAGTTCTGCATCAGCGGGCACCGGATAGATTGCCGTAAACAAACCTGATGAGTCTGTCGTAACATTAGTCATAAACTCACCGTCAAGCCAAACTTCTACAGTTAATTCACTGAGTGGATTATCTACTACATCCAGCAATAAACCTTCAATTATCATAATTTCTTCACGGTTTACATCTCCACCTTCAGTTATTAGTGATATTTTTGTTGGAACACTAACATTGAATTGCACAGTAGCGGTACTTGGAAGATAATATTCAGGGTTTGATGGCTCACCAACGCCGATTGGGTCGACCCAATCTCTACCTCCAAAGAATTCAACGGTAATTGTATGGGACCCTGCACTTATGTCATCGGGTAACATATATCCTAAACTAAACTCACCAGATGAGGAATTCGTTTCAATACTGGCGACTGATACATCATCGATCATCAAATGGACTACGGCAGAAGATGGAATTCCTTCAATGGCTAACTGTTGACCTAAATCATCTAATAAACTACCATTAACTAACATATAATCACCTGCAACTAAGCTTGTTGGGAAATCTGTGATGGTTATATCTGTACTTGCTAGCACCACAAAGGTAGAGTTAGACTCTGAACCTACTAAACCGGTCGTACCTGGAGTCCCGGTAAAAATTGCATTAACTGATTTTTCTCCAACACTCATGTTTGCTGGAATAGGTATAGTACCGAATGCAGTGCCGTTTTCTGCGGTAGTTAGGATTGTAGTTATCTGTGTTCCAACAAGTGTTATGGTGATTAATTGGCCCTCAACTGGCAACCCCGTATTATCAATTAACAGTACTTCAACATCAAGGTCATTACCTCGTTCTACTCGATCATTTAGTGTAGGTTGTCCTTGTATGTCTAAAGCAGGTTCAATGAACCTAATCTCAGTGAAACCTCGAGTATCAAATTGTGTTGTTGAATTTGAACCAAGATAGAAATTAACTGCTGGAATGTAGGCTGCCTCAATGGTATTGTTTCCAGCGGCAAAATTTGGTGAAAGTAGTATGGAAGCATTCCAATATCCTCCAACGGTGACAAAGCCACCTGAAACGGTGAAACCAATTGATTCACCATTGATATCAAACAGTATATTTGCCGGTAGTAGAGAACCATCTACTTGTTCTAGCCCACTACCATTATCTGATGTGATCGTACCGGAAATATTGAATTGTTCTCCAGCAACTGGGTTGTCGACTATATCGTCGATAACCAGGAAAGTCAACGAACGAATGTTGATTGTTGAAAAGTTAGCACTTACTCCAAGAAGATCAGAACTACCAACGAAAATCACATCAACAGTAGTAATTCCAAGTGGTTGACTGAAGGGTATATTATGAGTGATATTAGCAAATCCTCGGCCATCTGTTAGAACTGTTCCTATAGGTGTCCCACCAAACTGATAAGTCACATCGAATCCTGATAATGGTTGGAATAAATTGGAAGATTCTACAAGTTGAGCAGTCATATTTACCGAGTCTCCTCGATTAATGACAACAGCATTGAGTGGTTGAATAGAATCAAATTGAGTCACTCCAAAGACAAATATTGAGGATTGCTTAGAGGACCCAGTATAATAGATCGAAGATTCTTCGATTACTGTAATTACCAGAGTTTTTGCTCCTCTTACAGTACCGTTATTGCTGGTATCTGTTGGAACTGTTAGATTGAAATTGCCATTTGCTGCAGTTTCGTATGATGTCACTAATGTTTCATTTTCGTTATCTAGCCAATTAACTTTTAATTTAACCGAATCAATTAGTGTTCTAGAAACATCTTCTGCGTCAATTACTTGGCCGACTACAGTGAAATCAAGACCAGCAGTTATGCTGTTTGGAATGGAATCAATTCTGATATCTGTGGTTGATTTAACTACAATATCAAACAATGTGAAGTTACCTGTTCGACGAGAATTCCCTACTGCTAAAGGATCAGTCAAGTCATCCTGAACTAATGCCATAATGCTATATTCGCCCGGGGCAATTCCTGCTGCGTTCCAAGTCAAGTTGGCTATTCCACTTTCATCAGTGATTATTGTACCCATGGAGACATTAGTGTTGTTCCAATCAAAATAATATTCTACGCTAATTCCTTCAAGTATCGATCTACTACCTATATCGGTAATCGTGACGTTCATTTCAACATCGTTATTTGTCAATACAGACTCTGCAATTCTTTCACCTTGAGTAACCACAAATTCGCTTTCGGCGCCTGCTAGGAAAGTCGGTATTGGTTGATCTGTTAAAGCACCTGATGAATCGATAATTGGATCTCCTGAAGCAAAGAATGGACCGCCGGTTGGTGCCTGTGAATAGAAATCAAAATTGACCTCAAAATTATAACCGTTAGAACCTACATTTGTCGGCATAACGAACGTTGTGTTGAAAGAAGATGTTTGATTATCTACAAAACCTTGGGCAATATCTATCAAATCACCTTCTCCAGTACTTAGGGAAATAGTATACTGTGAAATATTATCGCCTAAAATCGGCGTTTGATATATTTCATCAAAAATAGTCCCGTTAACATAAGTTGAATTTCCAATATGAGTCCAGTCTTGACCGATTACAAAATTCCATCCAATGCCACCTTTGACTCGTAAAATACCGTTTCCTGAGGAAGCAGCATAATTATCAGAGCCATTATATTGGACTCGAAGATCATAATCTTTAGCCTCCAAATTTGAATCTAGGTCGATTGATAAAACGTGTATACCAGACAGATTAGATGTAGTATTAAACCATGTATTGTTGAAAAAGAAGTCAAAATTACCTTCTGCCAAATCCACTAATTCCATATTATGATCCATTATATCAACATTAAATGCGCCATTTTGACCTCTTAATGTAGGATTTGTATTGAATACGAATTGTAGATAACTGACCAATTTGTAAGGTTCATTTACACTTAAATTTGCATCATCTGTAGCATCTATCAACGAAGGGAAGAATCTTAGCTGTAATTCAACCAAACCGGCTGCCAAAGGCAAGTCTGAGGCATTTAATGCCTCGACAATGGAAAAAGTTCCGTTCACAGTTCGATTGAAAAGGGGCAACCAAGAACCAAACTCACCGGCTTCACGAATAGATAGAACCAATTGACCAGCCATATCTACGGGATTAGGACCTAAGGACTTAGCAGTGCCATTTACAAATATATCATCATCAACAAGAATCAAACTGTTATTGGAACTGAGTGGACCTTCAACGGTCGCTGTTAGGTTTGGGGCCTCCCGAACATCAAATGTCAAGTTTAGCGATGATGCGCGCAAGTGTTTACCACTGAACACTTGGGTTGACTCTAGTTCTTCCGCCCATCCCTCATACCATAATGTCGCATCAATTGGACCTAACGGTTCAGTTTCATCTAACTCTACAATTACTGACCAAACACCACTAGGGCTGATAATACCTGAAATATTATTTGTCCCGTTAAAATTAGTATCAAATGATAGTGAAACGGTCTGATTTTCGGTATCTATTGAGTATCCTTCAGGGGCATTTTCGTAACTTATTAAGCCTTGAATCAGGGTAGTAGAACCTGCACCAACAACTGGATTATTTACTGATAACGGTGAAGTATGAGTGATAACGGAATCGTCTGTGATGTTTACTATATTGTCCATTAGTACAAAATTTTCAGGGACTAGTTCGAAACCTGAGAATTTGATTACTATGGAATGCAATCCTGGTTTTGGTGCTTCTATAGGGTTTTCAGTCAGTGAAAAGTTTCCATTAGAATCAGTAACAACGGAACCTATTTGCCTTTCTGGTGTTAATCCACCATTGTTTATGGTAGTTATTTCATTTACCGGAACTATGAATAGATCAAGTACATAATCACTTATCGCTGAAAGATTTTCCGAAAATACGAATTGACCACTGATACTAAATTTATTGATTTGATCACGGTCCCATTCTAAAGGTAAGAGTGATTGATTAACGACATCGACGGTTTCTGCTTGCGGACATGAATCAAAAGGCACCCAACCCATGTCAATTTGGTTTGCTCCAGTTCCTAAGCCGAGCCGAACTTCTCCCCAAGAAGTTCTGTCTTGTGCAGAAACAGTATACCCATTTCCATTCCACTCACCACCAACATAACCGGTAACATAACGCGCTGGAATCCCAGCAAGTCTTGCCATTGTTACAAAGGCAGCATTATAGTCTTGACATTGACCAATTTTGTTTTCCAACACATAGCTGGTGATATCTGGTGTATCGATATTATCCAGAGGAGAATTGTATAGTCTAAATGAATCTGTACTATTGCCTTCCTTCAAATAATCACTTATCGTCTTGGAAATCGTGTATGCATCGCTTGAGGATGAATTTAAAACCAATTGTTGTACCGTTTGATTAACAAAATAAATGTCTGAAGTTTGCTCATCATAATCGCTTAAGGTAATTAATTCATAATCATTGAATGGTCCAATAAAGGTATTAGCTGCTAAGGAATCAAAATCAACAAAATATTCTTCCTGTTTTAAGAATAAAGAATCAATTGTACCAAATCCTAATTTTAAGTCACTTGTACCATCTGAACGCAAAACTTCTGAAGATGGATCGGACCAAAATGTGATATTATTGTAGTTGCTAGAAACCGGTATTTTCCCTCTATCAATGGTATTGTTGAATGTTATATCCCAATCTATCGAGCCGTTTGAGAATGATGAATCTGGCAAATCGGTAAAGTTGGTGAATCCAGGTACTAGAGTTTCATAAGGATGAGTTTCCTCAATCTGGGCATAAGTAGTTCCCGTGTAGAAATCATTTGTAGTTAGCCTCCACCGGTGTATTTGATTTAAGTCAACATTACCAGTAGTATTATTTGCCCAAAATACCACTCCATTAGGGGTTATATCGTCCGTAGGGTCAAATGGGTCAAACGGAGAACTAAGACAATTAGTAGCCCAGAATTCAATTGGGCATTCATCGCCATCGGACATACCTCCGCCGTCCGTATCTGGATTAGTCCAATCAGTTCCAGTTAAATTTTCAATGGCATCGGGAATTCCGTCACCATCAAAATCTTCTGGCAGGATGTCATCTAGTGGATTGGATTGCGGGTTAGTTCCGTCAGAATATTCAGTTCTATCATCGACACCACCGCTATCTGTATCAAATAAATTCGGATCTGTGACCCATGAATCAAGACTACCGTTTCCTATTCCAATCCATATTAAATCACAGCCTGTGGTATCTTCGAAATAATTATTCAATGAATCAGAATCATCATCCAGAAGGTTGTTACATGGTTCATTTGGATCTGTAAAATCAAATACTTCGTCAAAATCACTTACACCATCAGAGTCTGTATCAACAAGACCAGGATTAGAAAACCATCCGTATACCCCTAAAATCTCTTCCCAGTCTGCAAGGCCATCCCCATCACTATCCTCATAATCGTCATCACAGTATTGTTGGGTAGTGGATAAAGTACCTGCAGCAGTTGCCGAGGTATGACAAAAAGAACCATTCCTATTCAGTACTTCTGAAACTCCAACACTAGGACCAACTGAAACACCGACCAATGATTGGCTTGAAACCGATATGTAACTGAAGGGTATTAAAGTCCCCGAAGAGTTGTACCAACCCTCACCTCCATTGGGATTGAAGCCGGAGGAATCCTGCAGTGTAAGTAATGAGGAGCCTGAATTCCAACTAGTTATTGTCGTCGCAAAGTTGACGAATGAATCACATGGATCAGTACCATGGGTGACGTTTAGTTCTTCACCATCATTAACTCCACCAAAATCAGAATCTGCTACATCCCAAAGTGTACATGATAGGTTTTCTTCCCAATTTTGTAACCCGTCTTGGTCTTCATCGCCAGAATCTTCCTTTCTAGTAGGGTCAGTTTCCCCCTGGTCAACTACTCCGTTGCTATTATTATCTTCCTCACCATCATCAAATGCGTCACCATCTGTATTGTTATTCCTTGGATCGCTTGCTTGAGGAGGATTACCATACAACCCATTTACCTCAACACCATCAGGAATTCCATCGTTATCAGTGTCAGATGCGGTTGGGTCGGTTAGCAAAATCAATGCTTCATATGAATCGTTTAGTCCATCATTATCGCTATCTGCTCTTTGTGGATTTGTTGAAGTAATACCGTCAACTTCTGCAGTGTAGGTAGCACATCCGCCTGGACCAATACCCATCACTGGGTCACATGGAGAGGTTGTTTCAGTAAAACCTCCGTCAGGACCATTTCTAAAACATGGCACTGAGCCACACATGGTGTCCCATGTTGGATTGACATATTCTAATAAATTGTTTAATCCATCTCCATCAGGATCACCATTTGGGCCGTCTGCATTAGACGGAGAGGTTGCATTGAGACCGTTCGCAGCTTCCCAACCATCAGGCATCCCATCGCCATCAGTATCCCAGCCAGAAACATCCTCATCAATTAGACCGTCACCATCGTCATCATCTGAGAAACAATCCGCGTCCCCATCACCATCTGGGTCGGCTGAATCTACCAAACCATCTTGATCATCATCAAATCCGTTAGCACACACATTACCTACTGGGTCTTCATCACAAAGTATTGTATTACCTGAGCCATCTGATCCTGCATCCCCACACAAAGGTCGTAGATATTGCAAGGAATCCTCCTCGTTCCAATCATTTACTGGAACGGTACCATTCCACCAAATACCATTATCAAGCGTATTGGGAGTTGAAGGATTGTCCCATCCTGATGGCATTAGGTAGGTATATTCCTGCAAATTCGACATTCCATCGCCATCCGGATCGCCAACTGCGCCATCGTCATTAGCGCTAGATAAGGGGTTTAGTCCATACTTCCATTCCCACCCATCAGGTAGGCCATCATTATCGGTATCTGGGTCGTTAGGGAATGAATTGATTAGATACTCCAAACCATAAGTCAAACCATCGCCGTCCTGGTCGGTATTGGTAGCACTTGCATCTATGGCAAAGAATTGTATTGAAGCCATTGATGAAAGTAACATCAACAAAATTAACGAAATTGATTTCATCGCATCATTGTGCTTCACAATTTGCAATTTTGCAACCGGCGGAGTGACTATTGAACGCTTTCGCATGATACCAACATGTTCCGGCTGTTTTTATGATTGATAAGGCAAATGGTACGATGTTCATACAATACGTCGAAACCAATCAAATAGTAGCAATTCAAATCTCGTCTAATGCATCGAGTAATTCGATATCATCATCATCCTCGGTTACTGGTTCAGGGATATCAAATTCGATTTCATCAGATTCATCTAGTTTGGCCTGTAACTCTTCAGGCAATTGAGTTACATTTGCCACGGATGAATCGTATCTTCCTCTGCGATAAATAGCAAACATAAACAACAAAACCAAACCTGCTCCCAAGGCCAAGGTTTGAGGTTCAGGATCGTAAACTTCGTTAATTAAACAAGCAAATCCGGTACATTCCGTCTTGAAATTAAATTTAGATAATTGGGTGTAACTTGAATTGTAAGGCACCTCATCATCCATAGGTGTTACTCGAAGAACAAATTCTACATCTGAGCCATCTTTTAGATTGTCGGGAGCAGTAAGTTCTACAAAGAAATCTTTACTGGTGTATGCGGGTAGTGTTACTAGTAAAAATCCGCCACCATCTTGAGAGGATAAGGCGGCGATTTCGCCATCCCAACCAGTTGGTTCTTCCAACTCAATTACTACATCAAGAGGAACGTTATTGTCATTGGCAATGCGGAATTCTATGTTTTTGGTTTCCTCAGAAGAAAAACGAGTATATTCACTCTTTTGGGTAATTGGTAAGCGACCTGGCTGAACATCTTCCTCGACTCTGACCACGATTGGCAAGTCAAAGTATCTAGCTTCACTAGATTCTACACCTTCTTCTGAAACCCTTAGG
>DUJK01000096.1:2232-5324 GCA_013329925.1 Candidatus Poseidoniaceae archaeon | reverse complement strand
CCTTTGGAATCATGTGTTCGATTTTCGATAAATTCTATTGGATATGAGCCTCTAGTATTTTGCGTCTTGGATGTGTCATGGAAATCTGGGATGCCATCTTTATCCATCACAATATTTTCTAAAACAGCACCATATTTGCGTGTTGTAGCGAAAATTGCTGGCTCGTCTTCCTCGGATAAATCAATCAATTTAGCGTAGCATCCGCCTTCAAAGTTGAAAACGCCATTTGCCCCCCATCCGTGCTCATCATCGCCTATTAATGCTCGATTAGGATCGGCTGATAGCGTTGTTTTTCCAGTTCCGGACAAACCGAAGAAAACCGCAGTATTTTCCCCATTAGTATTGGCTGAACAATGCATTGGAAGTATTCCTTTCTTAGGTAAAATCAAATTCATAACAGAGAAAATCGATTTTTTAATTTCTCCAGCATAGCGAGTCCCTCCGATGATTACTTGTTTTGCTTGATAATTTACAATTACAAAACATTGGGAATTTAGTCCTTCTTCCTGCGAGTCTGCTTCAAAATGTGGTGCGTGAAACACAGTAAATTCGGGCGAATGCTGGGCTAGCCTTTCTTGGTCGGGCCTGATGAACATATTTCTAGCAAATGCATTATGCCAAGCGTTCTGAGTAATTACGCGTATTGGCAACGCTTCTGAAAAGTCTGCGCCACAATACAAGTCTTGGACAAAAAGATCTTCTTGCTGAGAAAGATAGTGTAAAACTTTAGAACGCATTTTATTGAAAACTTCCTCATCTGTAGATATATTCACGTCTCCCCAATTTACATCTTCAGCAGTTGTTGGTTCGTAAACGATGAATTTGTCATTAGGAGAACGTCCTGTTCTTTCTCCGGTTTCAGTAACTAACGCTTTGTGAGCGCTAAAAACCCCCTCTTTTCGTTCGACCGCCAAGTCAACCAATTCAGTAGCAGAAAGATTCCAATGAATGTTTCCAACACACTCAATTCCATGTGTTGCAAGGTCGCCTGAAGGCGCCCCATAGGTCTCGGCCATATAGACTCGTTTCATCGGCCGTCTTTGTCCCTTTCGCCTATCTAAGATTTTAAAAGTAGAAAAAAAACTATTTTGGTAAAAGGCGATTTGTGGATAATTGGCCTTTTTACAAGGCAACAGGGGAGAGGTTTCAAAGTCTGTAAATGGTGGAGATGATTTATGTCTGACTCTTCAGATGGTGAAAATCCAGAAGGTCCAAGACAGAAAGATAGGGATGAAGTACTTAGGAAAAAATCATTCTCTAGAGCAAGGGGGTTGGATATTTCATCATTCATGGTGGAAAATGATGATTCTCCTGAAGTACCACAACAAGAAGAAGTTGAAAAAGAAGAACATGATATAGCAATGGGGGAAATTGTTGAAATTTTTTCTGCTGGTGACGATGATAGCTCCACTCCCGGGGCAATTCAAAGAGATGGGACTGTAATCAACGCTCCAGAAGATGACAGTGTTACAGACATTGCAGTTCACGGCGAAAAGAGGCTTGGTTTTGGGCTTTTGATAGCCATGATTTTCACATGGTCTGCCATTGGAACTATAGTTGGTACTGTACTAACTCCTGTGATAAGTGCAACAGGGCTAATTCTAATGGTCCTAATAGGATTAATGCTTGGAGAGAAATGGATACCTAATCCAAATATGCGCATTTTGGGTGTCACTTGGGTAATTATCTCAATGAAATTATTTTATGGGCTTGCATTAGATATGTGGAGGTGGGATTGGCTCGCAAATCTGCCAATTGAAGAAGGTCAAGCATTGGGAGTTTTCCTTCTTTCAGCGGTAGGTTTGAATGTTTTTCTAGCACAAAGGCACGATGAAGATGCTATAGCGGCGCAGGCTACTTTGATTCTTTTGATAATAGGTAGCGCCGCAGGAGCATTGTATGGAGAAATCGGAGTTGCAATAATGATTGCGACCGGAACTATTCTTCTACACGGCCTTGCTCTCTTACGAAATTCTGGAAATCTTGCAAGTCTAGGAATTGCTGTGTCATACTTGTGGGTTGGGGCTCACGCGATTTCTAATGATTGGAATCTTTTCGGACTGGAAATTATTGCTTTTGAGGATGATTTAATTCTGTTCTTGTTGATGGTCTGTATTACAACAATAAATGCTACAATGGCTGCTAAATTCGTCAATGCAGAGAATTGGTTCTCTTCTGCCTTCAAATCATTAGGCCTCGGTAAGCCCGGGCTTTGGTCAGTTTCGGTTGGTTTGGGAATGATTGGAGCACTATTGGCAATTGCTGCAAATAGATTAGAAACAGGGTATGCTCTTGCCCAATTGATCTTACTACTGACTGCTTTTAGCGCTTCATATTTAGTAGTAAGAGGAGTTTCTTGGACAAGTCTTGCCCCTTGGATAATAGTTCCAGCACCTTTCCTGCTTGCCGCGTTATCTGTCATGGTTTCTGGTGCTTTGGATGATGAATTGGAGCGATTTAATCTGCAACCATACAGCATCTATGCAGCATTAACTGCACTCTTTACTGCAAGTGCATTATTGAAGCATCAAACTGCAGTTTCAGACCACGTTTTGTGGGCAGGTGGATTGGTTATTGTAACTCTACTAACTTTACTAATTCCTGCAGATAAGGCGGGCGATGGTTCTAGAGCGTTGTTGGCATCACAGGGAGTTGTTTGGATCGGGCTTTCATACCTTGCAGTCAAAAGAAACTCTCCGTCAATCGCTGGAACGGCAGTTATTGCACCTTGGTTGTGGCTACTATTCTTCGCCGCTGATGCCGAAAATAGGCTGGTTTCCGCAGACTTTATCCCTATAGCAATAGCAGAATATGACTTAGCTATTTGGATGGGCGTTTTACTAATCCAGCAAGTGTGGGTGAATATTGAACATGGTGAAACCGGCCTAAATATCGCTTCTAGACTGGCGGGCCTTTCAGAGTTCAGTGCTAGATTGAGAGATTCCGCCGTACTTCAATTGTGGAATTTGAGTTTCCTATTCACCCTATTTGTAACATGGGCGGTTACAAGACCTGGCGCTTTACCCGCATATGGACTGTATGGGATATTATGCGGACTACTTATCGGCCATGTTTCAATGGTCTATCTTGGA
>DUJK01000096.1:993-2060 GCA_013329925.1 Candidatus Poseidoniaceae archaeon | reverse complement strand
TCCGCCGTACTTCAATTGTGGAATCTGAGTTTCCTATTCACCCTGTTCGTAACATGGGCAGTTACAAGACCTGGCGCTTTGCCCGCATATGGACTATATGGGATATTATGCGGACTACTAATCGGTCATGTTTCAATGGTCTATCTTGGAAAGCACAAGGGCCGGCCACGTTCACTAATGACAATATGGGGGATTTCTGCGATTGCCCTTTCGTGGACTTATGGTCAAGCGGCAATTTGGGCAACTGCGTTAGTGATAGCTTGTGGAATACTGCTGCAGGTTTCTGATAAATTAAAGGCATCCGGAGCGAATGAGTTTGAGTTAAAGAAAGCCGAAGCATTACCGGGCCAATTATTGACACTAATGATGGGATTACTTTCCGGGTTTTTCATCATAATTGCTTTAGATCCATTGAATATCTCAATGTTAACTGGTAGTAAAAATCTATTTTCAAGTGAGATGAACCTACTAATTCTTACCATTATCACATTGGTTGCATTGGCTCTATATTTACTTCGAGCATCGACATTAGAAAAATTACTACCTCCTGCTCTTTCTGCTGTCGGGTTAATGGTTGTGATGATTATTGCTGGACAAGTTCAAGATTCAGGGATTGTGGTATTACTAACAATTGCTGCATTCATATTATCCGGCGCATATCTCGCATTCCAAGGCGAGTTCCGTTCTGGAATGAGAGCTATTGCGAGAAAAGAAGACAGGCTACAACGCATAGAAGAAAAACGACAGAGAATGGAAGAATTTATTTCGCAAAAAGCAGAATCTGATGCGGCTGGAGATACGAATCTTTCTAATCTACAATTAATTGATTCGGAGTTATTAGATCTTGCAGAAAAACAACGAAAGCGCTCAAAGAGGGCTGGGAGTATTGGGGCATATGACCTTGAAGTAGGAGACATTCATCACCGCCCTGTAATTGTTATTTCTTTCCTAGTAACAGTAATTTTGGCCTCGACATATATGTCATTTTCAACAGGCTCTGCATTTATGGTGCTTAGTTTCTGCGTTCTAGTTTCAATCCTATTCATCGCATTAGCACGACTAAGGGC
>DUJK01000096.1:0-581 GCA_013329925.1 Candidatus Poseidoniaceae archaeon | reverse complement strand
GGGCGAATATCTAATTCAGTGATTGTTCTTGATGATGCAAAACACCTTGCTGTAATCGCCATTGGACTAACAGTACTAGCGAGTATTGGGTTGATGGGCAGAAGGGATTTGGGATTGAGAATCCCTAACGCATTAGAAGGCATTGTATACTTACTAGCATTTGATAGAGTTATTTGTGTAATTATTGGAGGAGAAGTGCCCCTTCCATTCCAATTCAACCCGCTAGATGGCGGCTTAATCGATTGGCAGATTCCATTAATTTTCATTGAAATAATTTTGCTTGGATTTATACTAGGATTTGATTGGGTTGAAAATGAGCGAATTAAGAGAGGTTTGCTCGATCATAGAGGTTCTGGAGGACGGGCCGCGTGGGTGATTTTTGCAAGTATAATTTCATTTGGCCCTGCAGCTATATTGGCGATAATATTCGGCATTAAGCGTGGATGGTCTTGGCAGCAGCCAGCTGTTGTTTTGACTGCTTGGATATTGCTCCCATTACCAATTCATGGGACTATGTTTTGGGCCACTGAATACTTGGCAATTCCGGAATTTGGAATGAACATTACCGCTGCCGTACTAGG
>DUJK01000121.1 GCA_013329925.1 Candidatus Poseidoniaceae archaeon | reverse complement strand
GCAAGAATCTCACAAAATATCAATTTTAGATCAAATCGTAGCATACTAATGGTTGGTGAGCTGGGTAGTGGTAGAACATCTCTACTTCGCTGTGCAGGGAAAGAGGCTTCAGTATACGTCCATATCGACCACATTTCGGCATCTAGGCCCGACGAGAGCCTTCTGCATCGTATGTATTCTAGCCTTGTTGGATATGATGATATTCCAGAAAACTCAGTCGAATTAGTAAATAAGATGGTGGATTTCTCAAGGTCTTTTAACAATAAATTGCCCTTGATTGTCATCGATACTCCAAATGTTGAGGGTAGTATACTATCAGTCGCCCTTCGAGACGTTTTACCGTCATTGGAACGCTTACAAGCGGTAATTGTTGTAGTTGTTGAACCAAAACAGAGGATGAACATACCAGATTACTTATTGAATACGTTTGCCAATGAAGTTAGCATTAATTCACTTACCATAGATGAAGTACAAGAATTAGTCGAACGACGAATTTTATCGGTCACAAATGCACCATTCAGCCTTACATTTGAAGATGCTAAAGTAATCCATCAAAAAACCGCTGGTGTACCGATTGAGGTTGTTAAATTCATGCGTGATGCAATAGACAACATGATGATGAAGAATGATGGAATTGAATTTCCAATCAAAGATGATATCGTAGTTTCCAATCCAGAAGTTATTCAAGAGCCTGCATATGTAGAAGAACCCGAAGCAATTGAGGGTCAAACAGTAATCGACGCATCTTTGCCATGGAATGAAAGAGACGAATTGAGTGAGTTAACATCACAATTAGAAGTTGCTAACCCATTTGGCTTTGAACTAGATTTAGACGAGTTGTCTGAATCTCAACAATATGATGAAGAAGTTGTAGAGCATACATTTTCAGCCTTTTCCGCTAATGATGATACCATAACTGAAACAAAAAAACAACGTCCTTACATTGATGCTGGTGCCTTTGGCGGACTGTTAGGCAGAACACGAGACTTTGACGATCTTGAGAAATCGACCCCAGATATTATGGTCAATGAAATGGAAACCCAGGGGGCAGAACTGTGGGTCTCTAAAGAGATGGTTGAATTAGAAGAAAAAATAGAATTTACTGCCGAAGATTCAGCAGAATTAATCCATGATGAAATCGGGATTGAAAGGAGTGAAGAACTTTTTGAATTAACAGAATCTGATAATGAGCATGAAATAGATGGTTTAGATGATAATCAAAATCTTGGAGTTTTGTCTAATCAGATAGCTTCCTTATTGGCTTCAATGCTAAGTAATAATAGCGTTGGAGGTGATTCAGATACAAGTTCTAACCGGTTTATGAGCGCATTGATGAGGCTGTCAAATCAAAACTATTCAGCAAAAACGGATTACCCATTAGATTCATCGGCACTCTCATCACTAACTACTAATGAATCATATGTTTTGTCAATCGCCAGATTAAGAAGATATTCTCCTAGTGACAAAGAAATATTGACACATTTGGGAATTAAACGGCCTAGGCTATCACAAATAAGTAATAAGTTACTAAAATTAGGAATACTAAATGTTAGAATGAAAGGTAGGAATCGTTATTTTGAACTTACCCAAGCAGCAAAAGCCCAATTGATTGCTTGGGGCATTATTGGAGGTGATGAATGATGACTTGGAGTATTTCGTGGTCATGGCAAGCACCTTCTAGAATATCTTGCATTGCTGCAGTTGAAGGTGGAGTTGTAATCAGCAGTGGTCTAGAGTTATATTTATTGGAATTAGATGGAAGTAAAAGGTGGTCAATTAAAACCCCATTTAAAGTCCATTCAATTCACTACAATAACGGGGTTTTGGCGGCTTTAGCTGCTCATGGTTTCTATGTTATATCAACTACAGATGGTAGTATGATTCATGATGGTAGATCTACTTATGGAGGATTTACTGATGTTATAAGCAGGCCGGGTGGAGGTTGGATCTTATCTGGTAAAGAAGGTCAAATACACTTATTTTCTCATGAAGGTATTGGAATTAAAAGATTTGAAACTGGCAAGGTTAGAAGGTTAGTAGGTTGGTTGGATAGAGAGCATATTCTTTGGCAATCAGATGATGGCTTGTTATGGTGTGGCCGATTAGGAAGTAATTACGCAAAAAGGAGCTTAGAAGATAGAACTTGGAGTTGGGTTTCTCGATTAGATAGTGGGCGCTTGGTACTTCAGACTAGTTCGGGTGAGATTTGGGAAGGAATTCCACATCCATTTGGCTGGGATCATATTGAAAAATTACAATCCGATTCTTTGGAACCAATGGAAGGGATTCGTTGTGGAGATGGATGGTGGATTCTTGGAATTGAAGGCTTACTATACCATCTTTCAAATTCATCTGATAGCGAAAGTAGTCAATTAGGTTATGAGATGAATTTAGGAGATTTATTGACAAAGATTACTAATGATAGCATGGTTACTGCAACTAGAAATGGTTTAATCCGTATGTGGAAAGCACCTCACCTAGCAAACTCAGAGCGCGAGAGCCGCTACAAAGCTGCTGCTGAAGCCGCATTAGCAAGAGATTGGGAAGAACGTAAAGCAATATTCACTAGAGCCCAACAAGCAGAAAGTGAAGGAAGATTATCACTTGCAGTTGAATTATACCAGTCATTGGGCAGACAAGAGGATGTTAAGAGATTATTGAAACGGCAGAAGGTGGATGGAGAATGACAGAAATAAACGACAAAATTAGTCAAGAAAAACTAACGCATTACCTGAACTTAACCAAAGAAGCTAGAAAAAAAGCCACTCCGATTCATGAAAAGGGTAGTGAGCAAGACGATATGTTAGCAGTTTTGCTTAGGATGGCAGATGATTATACCAGTGATGCACAACATTTCATGAATATTGGCGATTACATTAGAGCATATGGAGCAATAAATTATGCCCATGCCTGGATAGATGCAGGAGTTAAACTAAGGTTGTTAGACGGTCATGGTGATGACCGCTTATTCACTTTACCTTAAACGTTCTATAGACCTTCTATCAGTTTTAGATGGTTATTCTGAACCACCTCAATAACATCAATACCGGATTTGAATAATCGCATCTTTAGATTTTTGTCGACCGTCAAAACAGCCAAGTTCTGCTTAAGTGCCAAATCGTAAATAATATCGTCAGTATGTCTTAAGTCATGCGAAACATAATTTATTTTATTTGATTTTTTAGCAAGAAGGTCTAGTAGCAATGAGTTTTTTCTTGGTCGCTTAAGATTTAATTTTTCAAGTTCTTCCGTTATTTCAGGTAGTACGATTAATTCAAAATTACCAATTAGATGTTCCAACTCAATCTCAAAATTAATCCCAGCATCAATTATGGCAACCCAGCCACAGGCATCGATGATGATTTGTTGAGTCATTATACCGCCTATTGTATTATGCCGTATCCAATTAATCGCCAGCGAGAACCGATTCTTCTTGAAAGGGAAACACGTTCACCAGAATCAACACAGATTGGTAGTCTTAATTCTAATGCAGTCCTCGTCTTTTCAGCTCTTCTAGTTACGCCAACAGATGTTGCAGTTGCTACATTAATCATCAGCATTTCATTATTTCTTAGAGGTTGAATTTTCTCAGGTTTATCCAATTCCGAAGAAACCATTGATTCCATCAAGTGAACAGATATTTCTAATTCAGACCTTACTTCAGGTAATTCACCTTCCAAAGATACTACTTGTCCAGATAAATTATCTGAAGTGGTGATTGATGGATCAAGCTTAGTTGCAAGGCCACAAAGACCTCCAGCATGCATTTTTTCTAACGCTAAACCACCACCCTGCATACTTGTAACAGTAGCAGAAATAGGTTCCCATCTGGTTTTTGACCCTTGTTCAATTTTTCTTCCAGGTCCAATTTCGACCTTGTCCCCAACTTTAAATTCGCCTCTGACAATACTGCCGCCAATTACTCCACCAAGCAGTTTTGCTGGCCTGGTGCCTGGGCGATTGATGTCAAATGATCTTGCAACATGCATTAATGGCTTTTCCTTTTCATCACGCTTTGGTGTTGGAATCGTGTTTTCTATGGCACCAATAAGAATATCCAGATTAACGTCATGGTGAGCAGATACAGGTATTATAGGTGCATTTTCTGCCAAGGTACCGCTCAAAAATTCCTTAATTTCTTGGTGGGATTCAATTGCACGTTCCCGACTGACTAAATCAATCTTATTTTGAACAACTACAATATTTTTGATTCCAGACATATTCAACGCCATCAAATGTTCTCGAGTTTGAGGTTGGGGGCATTTTTCATTGGCCGCAATCATCAACATTGCGCCATCCATTATTGAAGCACCAGTTATCATTATTGCCATTAATGTCTCGTGACCTGGCGCATCGACAAAGGAAACGACTCTTTGTAACTCATCAGGAGAGTCTTTCTTACCTTCTGGGTGTTTTCCAGTAGCGTAGTAAGTGCCATCACTAGTTTGGTAAAATGCAGTATCAGCATATCCAAGTTTAATCGATATGCCTCTTTTCCTCTCTTCAGAATGAGTATCAGTCCAAACTCCTGAAAGAGCTTTTGTCAAGGTAGTTTTACCGTGATCGACGTGGCCTACTAGTCCAATGTTTACAGTTGGTTGTTCGGGAAGTTTTCTTGCCATTCCCGTCAACCCCTACTACGAAAACCCTCTCGGGATTCACTCCGATGTTTCCTCGCTTTCAGATGCAAGAATGTCTGATAGTGCTTTCTTGCCTGCTTCGATAACCTTGAGATTAACTTGTCGTGTATCTTGATTAATAGTGTTGCCACGGAAGTTTCTACGCTTCCTTAGTCCGTCAGGTTTGTAACGGAATCGCTTATTTTCTCCACCTTTATTCTTGAATACTATACTGTGTCCCTTGAAACCAGTTGAGGCAGTAACTAGGATTGACTGGCGTGAGCCACCCGCTAAATCTCTTCTAAGAGGTGTTCCAGTTTTGTCAGAACCACCGGTGATTTGTAGTTTGTATCCAGAGAGTGTTTGGTCGCCTTCTCCGACAAAAATACCATCAACAACATCGCCAATTTTCTTTCCGAGTAATTGAGAGTGATTGTTACCACTTATTTTCACTGAGTAGGCTTTGCCGTTACTCTTTGGGTTTGTGTCATTTACGACAGCAACGAGTTCTCCTTGTTGACCTGTAGCCATGTTAACGCCTCTAAGACAAGTTGCCGAACAGTGACCTATATTTATGCTCACCGCATAAAACGTTGAGTTAAATCAGCCGTCATAATTGCCTTTTTACCAGCATTTCTAATCTTTTAGCAATGTCACTTGGTAAGAAATGCGGCATTGAAAGGTGAGTAGTTCTTCCTCTCCCTCCGGTAACAGTCGATATCCTAGTAACGATTAATTGACGTTTCTCTAGCTCTTTGAGGTATTTCCATAATGTGGTATGACTCTTCATTTTTTCATCATACTCCTCACAAACCACGGCATATAGATTTTCTACATCTCCTGTAGTCATAGAACTCTCCTTTCTGAGTCTTCGACAAATTGCTAGAAGAACTAACATTGCGTGAGATTGAAGATTCTCTAATGCATCTATTTCACTAACAACATCAACTGAAAGTTCTTTGTCTTTTGAGTGAACATCATCAGCGCTGATTTCTCTAAGTGAATGATCATCTTGTCTTATTTCACAAGCCTCTGCTGCAGCTTTTAGTAATTCAATCGCTAATCTTGCATCTCCTAATGGGGCAGATTTTTGTGCTATAAGTCTAATTATGTCATCAGAACACGAACCGTTGGTCAAGGCCAAATCAACTCGCTGCTTGGTAATTTTATACAATCCCTCTTCATCATATGATGGGATTTGAATTAAGTTAGTCTTACCCATCCTTGATAGGACAGCAGTCTCTAATACATCGATAATTTGTTCTTGGCTTATTAGAATTAGTGAAAGTGTGCCTTTGCCTTCTTGGTCTTCATCAATTCGGAGTAGTTGGTATAGAATATCATCACCGGATCTTCTTAACATGTGGTCAACTTCATCCAATATTACGATTAGATGAGCAGAATTACGTCGAGTTAATTTCCTTAAACTCAGTAGTAACTCTCCCATTGATAGTCCTCTATCAGGGTGTCCAGGATCTATTGCGTGTAGTATTCTTTGAACAACTCTAGTGCTAGTTGATGCGTTGCGGCAGTTGACATGAGCTATGCGAATTTCTCTTCTATTGGCTAAATGTCGTTTAAGATCACGACAGAATGTTTTGACAAGAACAGTTTTGCCGGACCCCACTGGACCTGATATAACTGCCCTGCAACTTGTCTCAGGTTTGTCTATAGAAGAAAACCTAGCGGCTAACTTATTTTGAAAATCTTCTCTTCCAACAATGCTTTCAGGTAAATGATCAAAATCCAAAGGCCCTGGGTCTTTGATTACGTAACCGGCACCAATTCGGTCAAGATAGCCACTCATAACATCGGAAGGGTTACGCCAACCGTTATTGAATATACGCTTTAACAATGTGAAATAATGGATATTTTATCGGTCAAGGAATCTCATCAAACATATATCCAGTTTCCCATTTCTTCTCACCCAGAGCAACTTCTAATTCAAATGGAGTAATCAGCGGTTTTCGATATCTTACCGCATCATCAATAGCAATTCTAGGGCATGCAGTATTGACAAAAGCGTCAACAGGATAGAAATCAATTAACTCAGGGCCGATATGTTCGAGTGCTAATAAGTAACCTTTTTTACCATGTTTTTCTAACATTCTTTTCATTCTCAAAGCAAGCGTTCTTCTCATTTGTCCAGGTTTTTCACCAATCAATATGCCAAAAGACTGACAGTCTTGGCTAGACATTATCAAGCCGAACCGCTGTCTAAGTATTCTTTCAATTCTTTCAAATGACATTTCTTGCGCATCTCCAGAGTATGGATCGAGCATTGCCAATGGTTTTCCAGTATGAAGAACTAAACCAATTGGATGGAAATCTCCCGAACCCAAAAACAGGTAATGTCCAATACTTGGATCGTCACCAGAATAATTACAGCCGAGTACTTGACCTGGGAATGATAGTCTTGCTCCACCAATTGGAATAGTAACATCATAGCCTGCAGCTTCAAGCCTATCGTGGAAGTCAGGCAGTAGATGTAAGTGCTGTATTGATCCGACCAAGCCAAGTTTTGTATCGGTTAGGGGAGCCATTCTTCCAACCGCGTCCATGAATTTTTCTTGTGCTGCTTCTTCTGAAAGTGTTGCATTGTCATGCTGATTTGCCATTCTTTCTCTAGCCATAGCAAGATGTTTGTTTAGAGTCGGTATTACAGGTTTTAATTCAGGGTCACCATCATATGTCACATCAATGAATTCAGTTGGCATGCCTGAATCAATGTTCATTTGTGAATGTCCCATATGAGCAACTAGTTCTATGCCCATCATTTTCATTTTATCATGCACTAAATCACAAGCACCGTAGCATGGGTCTGCGGCTAAGACAACCTTTGCACTTGTTTCAGTTTCAATTTCATCCATCATTTCAAGAGCTTGCATTTTTAGGCCTTCAGGTACTTGTAAAGCAATTAAACGGTTGTCGTTTAATTTTATTTTTTCAACCAAATCATCTAACTTAAAGTCGTGCCTGTTTAAATCCAATAAATCACTTCCTCAGTCAAGAATGACAACCCTTTCTCCATCCATCTCTAGTTTTACTAAGGAATCGAACCTTATTTCTGGATAATCCTTCTGAAGAGCTGCCATACCTGGTCCTTTTTCAACAACAACTACGATGTTTTGAATTACTGCACCAGTTTTATTCACTCCTTCGATGACTGATCTGATGGTTCCACCAGTTGATAATACGTCATCTATAATCACTAAATTTTCACCTTGCTTGATGTCATTAAGGAATATGCTTCCTTTTGAATAACCGGTTTCTTGGTTGATTTCGATTTCACCTTTTAGATCATATTGACGTTTTCGAGCAATTACCATGGGGATTCCAGTTCTCATTGATAGTGGTGCCATTAGAGGAAGACCCATTGCTTCAATTCCAAGAATCATATCAACACTTTGCCAGTCTATCAAAGGAACTGAGAGTTCAATAATAGCCTTGAGGACATCGGGTTCTAATCTTGGAACTCCGTCCGTGATTGGATGGATAAAATAAGGATAATCGCCTTTCCAAATAATTGGAGCCTTGATGAAACTCTGCTTTAAGACTTCAATTTCTTCCATGATGGTCACCTGTGCCATCAAAGTTCTGCAAGATATTCGACATATTCATCCGGGTCTAATAATAATTCTAAATCTAAATTGTGAGGTTCTAGGATAATAACCCAACCCAGGTCATAGGCTGAATCATTAGCCAAATCTGGATTGATTTCTACTTCGCCATTAACTTCGGCAATCAGCCCTGAGAATGGCGCAGGGAATGGCTTCTTTTCTTCTGCAGTCCATATTGAAAACATCCCATCGCCTTCATCAACCTCGGTCTCGGCTTGGGGCAAAATTATTCTCAGTACTTCTCCAATCTCTAATTTTAGGAATTCACTCACGCCAATCATCAAACGGTCATCTTTCTCTTGATACCATAAGTGATCAGTAGAGTATTTCCTATTATGTGCTACATTAAATTCAACGGTTTCTTCATCCAAAATGATTCCTCCTAAGCGCGGCTCATGGGCATCCTATATGAACAATTTGGGAAAAACGCCATTTTCTCTAAGCAAACGGGTTAAGTGAGTTGGCCTTTTGGATATACTGGGGAGAGTCATGGATTACGCAGAAAGCGATGAACAACAAATGATTAGAGAACTAGTTAGAGACTTTGCGGAAACGGTTTTAGCACCTACAGTCGAGCACAGAGATAGCAATCAACAACCTCCATCAGAAGAATGGCAACAATTTCTAGAATACGGCCTACAGGGTGTTACTATTCCTGAAGATTACGGTGGTTCTCCAGTCGACGATATATCAGAATCTATAATTGTGGAAGAACTGTCAAGAGTTGATCCATCGTTTGGTGTTATGTTTTGCGTCCATGTCGGTCTATGCGCAAAAACCATATCGCTACATGGTGATGAACAACAGAAATCAAAGTATTTGCCAAGGCTCGCAGCTGGCGAAGTAGGTGCTTACTCACTATCCGAAGCAGGTGCAGGAACCGATGCAGCAGCAATGATTTGCAAGGCAAAACTATCTGAAGATGGTTCACATTTTATTCTAAACGGTGAAAAGATGTGGGTTACTAATGGTGCACAAGCCAAAATTTTGGTTCTGTTTGCTAAGGATGTTGATCACCCTGATTACGGTACAAAGAGGCACGGCGGAACAACTGCATTTATCGTAGAATCAACCTTTGAAGGATTTAACGTCGGTAAGAAAGAGGACAAGTTGGGTATTAGATCATCCGACACATGTACGTTAGTACTCAATGATTGTAAAGTACCTGTTGAAAATGTGCTAAAAGGTATTGGCAATGGATTTCCTATTGCTATGAATGCTTTAGATAACAGTAGAATCGGTATTGCAGCTCAAGCATTAGGAATTGCCCAAGGGGCTTACGAATCCGCCCTTAATTACGCTCATGAAAGAGAAGCATTTGGTAAACCAATAGCTCATCACCAAATGATAATGTCCTACTTGGCGGACATGGCAACCAGGATAGAAGCCGCCAGACAATTAGTCTATCGAGCATCTTGGGCTAAACAAGAGCACTATGAAAACGGTGGCAAACGACATACGCAAGAGGCTAGTATGGCTAAACTATATGCTGGTGATACCGCAATGTGGGTAACAGAAAGAGCCATACAAGTGCTTGGAGGTTATGGCTACACCAAGGAATTCCCAGTTGAAAGATTCTTCCGTGATGCCAAAATAACTCAAATTTACGAAGGTACCCAAGAAGTACAGAGAATTGTGATAGCTCGATCTTTAAAATAAATCTAGTTTATTTGCAAGTCGGTGCCTTTTAATTTAGCCTCTCTAAGACCACTAGACCATTCATGTAACTTTCCAATAAAGTTAGCTGTTTTACCTGCTGAATTCTCTATAATATCGTTGTATTCAGGCTCGAATAATACAGACACACTATAAGGTCCATTATCCAAGACTCCAACTATTGTCATACCCCCACGATAATTATCCATAACCATTAGATTCCTCTCAACCCTTTGGATGCTTAGTGAGCATCTACCAGGTTCTGAAGCATCTATTACAGAGTTTGCTTCACTATGGAGTCTAGTTGACTGTAAAGTCTCAATTGTTTTTTCTATAGAGGTAGTAACAGAAGGTGTTTGTTCCTCTAGTTCAATTTCAACTTGTTCTTGATGAATATCATTCGAGAGTTCTATTTCTTCCAAAACCGGTTCTTCATTTATTTCAACTGGTGGAGTTTCAATCTCTTCAAGCATTTCCTCGAACTCTTCTTCGTCTATTGTTTGTTTAACTTCTTCCTCGGCAATAGGGTCAACAATTACGGGTTTCTCAAAACCTATGGATTCAAGATATGCCCACAATTCTTGGACTTCAATTACGCCATTTCCATCAACATCTAATATCGAGATCACTGTATCAGATACCCACTCTGGTGGCTTACTTCCAGATAAGTTTTCGATAAAATTATTCAATTCATTACGGCTCAGCATGCCATCACTATTGGTGTCAATTTTCGTGGTTATTTCAGCAGTTGTCAGGCCGGAGTTTTGTAGCCATTGGCCAAATTGTTGTTTAATCATTTCAGCCATCCTAGGGTCTACATTGGAAACTATTTGAGACACTTTTTCTTGTGCAGCCTTTTTTGCTTTATCGGCAATCTGGGAGCGCCATGCGGTGATTTCTGGTTGTTGTGATAGAATTTGAATTACTGTTTCTCTAGGAACATGCGAAGGCGGTGCATCGCCAACAAATTCAATCGCCAATTGTGATAATTCAGAATCACTTAGAGAAGTCAAATCACCCCTTTCGGCAATTTTATTTTCAATTTGCTTAGCAACCATTTCTGAGATTCGTCCACTGAACATGATAATCCGTGGGAATTCATCTTATTCAATTTGGTGCCTTCATACCATTGACAATTTTGGCCATGAACGGAAATCCTCATCCAGCCATTGAATCTTACAAAGTAATTCATTAACCTCGTGTATCGTTGATAAGTCATGCTCAATTTGTAATCGATACAACCACTCTTTTAGCCGACCTAAACGCTCACCTTTGGGCAAATTTGTTGCCGCCATTAACCAGTGTCCGTCAATTATTTGTTGGTCTTTTTTCAATGGCTTCAACTTTTGAATCCCCTCAATAATGGAAATAATCTGGAAATAATCTATATCACCATAATTTGTCAACAAATTTTTCCTAATAATTAATTCATATTGCAATTGTTGCTCCCAGCGTTCAGATAATAGATGTCGGAATAATCTTAATTCGGACTTTTCGATACTTGGTAATCTACCTTGATAATCTAACATTTTTCTAATTATTCTTAGGTCCTTGTTTGGTAATTTTAATGATTGACATATTTGGATGATTTCTTTATTGGGCCTGTTGCTAAGAATCACAACTAGAAGCGAGATATAATCTAGTAGTTTACAATCACTAAGAGCATTTCTTAGCTGTAATTTATTATCAATTTTGCAATCAAAAATATGATCAAGAATGTCATTTTCAAGCATTTGATCAACGATTTCACACGCCACACTTGAGTTTAGTATTTTCTTGAGTTCCTGCCATATCCTCTCTCTGGCTAAATCTCTTATTAAGAAAGAGTTATTCTTTATCGCAATTTTAAGTTGGCTTTCTAGTTGCCATACTCTATTTCCTCGATGGCCTAAAAATCGATATGCCCTAAGCATTCTTAATGCATCCTCTGAAATCCTTTGCATAGGATTTCCAACACATCTGATAATTTTGTTATCTAAATCTGTTAAGCCGTTGTGGGGGTCGTAGAGCATTCGCCTCGCCACATCAATTGCCATTGAGTTAATGGTAAAGTCGCGTCTTTCTAAATCACTTTTCAACGAAGTTTCCCAATTAACCGAGTTAGGTCTTCGATTATCTAAGTAATTTTCTTCTGATCTTAATGTTGTAGTTTGAAACTGATATTCTCCCGATTTGATAGTTATTGTGCCAAATGCAATACCAGTCGCTATTGCGTTGGGAAAAAGAGTTAGCAATCTAGCAGGTTCAAGGTCAGTTGCAATGTCGATATCATTTGGATATATCCCCAATGCCGCGTCTCTAACAGCACCGCCCACTAACCATGCTCCACCGTTAGCCAAAGAAATTTTATTGAGAACAGCGGTTAATTCATGTGGTAATTGATCAACAAATTCACTAATCCTATCGGTTAACGGCATGCCATCTAAATCAGATTCTTTGCCGAACTCATAATTTTGCAAACTAATCTCCATTCCCTTTGGTTGCTGCCAAAGTATTATCCTTGAAATACTGTTCCCAGTTCTATGTGGACTGAAGAGGACGTTAAGTTAGTACCTGTAAATTGGCTTAAACCACATGAAGAAATTAAGGTTAAGCCTAGAGACAAACTTCTTGATATGACAAACAGGTGGGGAGGCTTTACCAAACCAATACTGGTAGACACTCACACTGGTGCATTACTCGATGGACATCACCGGTTATCGGTCGCAAAAGAACTTGGATTGAAATTGATACCAGCCATTTGCCTTGATTATCTTAATTCAGAATTAATTAGCCTAGAATTATGGCCTAATGCTAATATTGAATCAATCGACAAAGCAGAGGTCATAGAGATGTGCTTGGGTAATGAATTATATCCGCCTAAAACTACCAAACATGTGGTAATCTATGACCTTCCACCAATTTTAGTTACTCTAGAAGAATTAAGCTAGATTCTTGAAGCGATGTAATCTCGCCATTTCTTATTGCCTTTCCCAGACACCTTGCTTTTCAAATCTGGCTCTACTCTTAGGTTAATTATATCGGTTTTTACAATCCCTTCATGAGTATAACATAGCTCTACTTTTTCTGGGTCTAAATTTGATAATATGCTCTTCATTGATTTGATGTTTTTTAGTCTGATTTTATCGATAGAAATCAGTTCATCACCAGGCATGATGAGATTTCTCAGTGGTGAATCATTTTGGTGGGATGAGACAATTATACGATTATTTTTAACTGCTAGATTCAATCCTAACCAAGCAGATGACAACTTGTCATCTTTTGACTTCTTTGAAGATAATTCTAGTCCATAGAAAGCAAACGCACTTGCTAAATCTGGAACCTTTTTGTCGAATATTAGTTTATCCAAATGAATCCCCAGATTTCTACCCCCCTCCATGGAAACTAATTCTTTACGAATGTCTTGATAATCGATTCCTATTCTTTCAACATTTGGATAGCCAATTGCATATTTTTCACATAGCCTTACCATAAGGTCGCAAATTCCATATTTTCCCTTTGATCGCTTTCTTAACTCGGCATCAATACAGAATATTGCCAATTCTCCTTCTAGGTAGTATGATATTTGTATTTCTCTAGAGAAGCTGTGGCTTCTATAGAGGTGTATCCAAGCATCATGGCTTGATTCTGCAAGAGATTCATGAGCCATACCGTTTCTTACTGTATGGCGGCCAAGTTTTCTTTCCATGTCTTTTCGCCAATCCTCTTCTGACCATGCGCCAGATCTTACGCACAACATATCTCCAAGCCAAGATGTACATCCTTCAAACCACCATAATAGGGTAGTATGAACTTCTTGTGTTAAATCATAGTCTACAAAGTTCTTAGGCCTTAATCTCTTTACATTCCATTGATGCAAGTATTCATGGCTAAATAGGCTAACTAAGTCCTTGTATTCATCTTCATGTCCCGATATTAAACAAATTCTAGGTAACATTGAAGTTTGTGAGTTGAGATGTTCCAAGCCACCTCTAGAAGATTCGGTTAATTGTAATATCACTACATAATCACCCCAATCGGGTTTTCCAAAAAGCGCATGATATTCTTTAACCATTTTAATCATATCATCAACAAACTTTGTGACCATTTGTTGATCGGTTTGGTATCCCCCACTATCCCATAATTTCAAAATATGAGTTCGACCATCAACTGAGAATGAAATATTATCTATTGCATTTATTTCGATTATCCCATCTAATAATTCATCTCGATTTGCGGCTTGTAGATTGAATGTATCGCCTTTGATTTGGTTGATGCTAAGACAATTTTCTGTACTGCTTATTGCGGTTAATTGAGTTGCAGGACTCCAACCACTTGGTGCATGTAATGAAATATTATGCGGCAAATTCATTCTTGCTTCATCAATTCCGGATGTTGGCAGTAAGAAAGTAAATGGGGGCATCATGTGAAGGTGACTATGATCGATATGTGTTGACCTTACTGATAATTCAATTCCTAGGATTTTATAATTTACAATGATATTCTGTTTGTTATTTACATGCTTTATTGAAACTGCATCAACATCTTTTCTGATAAATTTCAGGTTTGTTTCACCTTGTACACAACTTATGTCAGTTAGATATTGCATGGGCTCTCTGATAAAATATGAACCAGGAACCCACCTAGGAAATTTTAGTTCTAGTTTACTCTTGATAAAAGGTGGCTCAATTTCAATTTGCACATTTAGAAAACGAGTTTCGCCTTTCGTCGCATCCATTCGGAAGGTTAGCCCTGAATTATCAGCCATATATCGCTCTAAGAGCCGGCGGTTGAAAGGTTCTGCGCTGTAATTCTAATCAATTCGCTAGTAGAATTGTTAGCAATTTTTTCCGCTTGTTCAATAATCTCAGGTTCATTTGCTCGAGAGAATAGACGTTCAATTAATCGACACCTCTCGATTTCATTTACTTCATCATGGCCAATAATTTCCCACCTAAGTGAGTCGACTTTTTCGCCTCGTTTACCCTGTAACCATCGTCCAATAATCTCATATTGATTTTTATTAATAAGAATTTGAATTATATCATCTTCAATTTCAGTAAATCTTTCTCTGAGATATTTAACGAATTCCTTTTTACCGTTAGAATCAAGGGATTTAATTAGAGTTGTTACAATACTTTCGTCATTAGAAAGTGCATGAGGGATAATCAATTTTGGATCTACGCCATTTTTGAGCATTGTTGTTATTGATTTTGATGATAACTTCACGTTACTATCCTGTAATTTTTTTAATGCCGCTTGAACTACATTATTAGATTCATCCTCAAGCATTTTTTCAACTATTGTTGAATCGGCATATTTGCTATTTAACGCTATTACTCTAATTTTTGGCGAATCGTGATTCTTGACGGAGGCAAAAAAATCATCTTGATTCTCACACTTTAAAATATATTCACAAGATTTAATTTTACATAACAAATCATCCTTGTTAAATAATATTTTGGCAAGTTCAGGATCTTCAGCCTTGAAAGCTAGAAGCATATTAGCAGCAACTCGGTTATACGCTATCTTTTGATGATTAATTAAGACACCTAGTGTGGCTAAATCCCTTCTCTTAGCCCAAGTTTTGAAAGCATCTAGTGCCTTGGTTCGATACCAATTATCTTTATCATCCAATAGTGGAATAAAAGATTCCAAATTATCTTCATTGTCGATTTCAAAAAGTTCTCTTATAGCACGTCGCTTTTTCCGGTCATCTCGACTTTTGAGATGTTGTAATGCCATTGCGGAGCGATCGGCCAATTTCATCACCAGTCAATATCTTGGTCTTCATCATGACCATCCATAATATTGTATTCAAAGTTAGCAATCATTGGATGCAACATAACTTGAATTATCGGCCACAGCCTCAGGAATGATGGTGAATAATGCCATAATAATTTGACCATTGGGTGCTGTGAAACCGGTATCCCTCCTTCACCGATTGGAGGGGTGTCATCAGGTAAATTGTTTAGTTTAGCAACCAAATCTTGTAAACTTTGCATCTCATCAAAGTCAATTATTTCAAGTTCCTCACAGGTTTCGATTGATAATTCAATCAAGTCTGCCAACTCTTTAGGATGTAAGTGTTGGTCGATTTGTGAGTCAACATCTATCGGGCCAAAGCATACGTTTCCTAAATCTGTTTCAAGTTCATATTGGTCTTGGTACTCAATTTTCATAAGTTTTTGTGAATCTATATCGCCCAATGGTGCGATAATAAATCCACCATCTGAGATTCGTGATTTGACCCACTTTGGGATAACATCAATTTGTCCAGTCATAATTACTCGGTTAAATTCTCCGGGGAATGCAACCGGTGCAACAGATAAATCTTCAATTTTCCTTATTTCAACGGTTGGCCAATGCGAAAGTCGTTCTTTAGTATAATCAACAACTTCAGAGGATGGATCTAGAACATTTACTCGTCCCTTTTCACCAACAATAGTTGCTATCAGTGCTGCTAGGTAACCGCCTTTACAGCCAATCACTATCACTTCTTGGTCATTATTTAATTCCATGTGATGTAGTAGACTGATAATCATATGAGGTGCAGAGATAGTTTTGATGTTACCAGAATTGGATTCTATGTAGGGCACAGGTCTATCTGCATAAAACGGTGAAGCATCGTAATCAGTAAAGTCTTCTAAATCCACTTTTAGCATTGCCTTTTTGATATGTTTTGGGACATCTATGCCCTCTTTGGACAGGCGTCGAAGCAAGTCGGCTGTCCGGGTCATGAAAATGGTATAACCTCGTATCTTGTAAATGGTCCCATTATTTCGATGAAGATTTTAGTTTTTCCTCGATTACATCATCGATATAACTAAGATTTTCTTGGTGTTCCTTGACAGCTAATTCAATCATTTCCTCACCAGTAATACCCTCATACAAATCCTCAGTTAAATTACCTAACTGAGTTTTTATTGATTTTTTGATATTGTTTAGAATATACAGCATGTTATCCGTAATGTCCAGTTCTTCACTTTCGGATTCTAAGACTACGGTTTCTATTAGGCTTTTTACTACCTTTGGATCGGTGTAAATTTCATCGAATGAGGAGAACATATCATCCATCAAGATTGATTCAATCTTAGCCAAATGTTCTGAAATTGTGGCTCTTGCTAAGCCTATATCAGTCGCTAAATCAGAAATTCTTACCCTCTTAGGGACGTCAAAATACCCCCTATCATAAGCATATTTTGCCAATTTCAACTGTTTTGTATTAAGAACTGAGCGGTCTAAAGTAGAATTGAAATCTAAACTTCTAGCGCTAATTCGATCGGGCTGAGAGATTAACCTTGCCAGTGTAGAAACCAAACGTAGTTTCAGTGGCGGTCCTTGAATTATGTAAGTAAGTCCTTCTCCATCTAATCTACAACCTGGTACTGCACTTGTCCCATTGGTCCTAGCATTCAAATTAGATACCGAGTGGTTTATCCTAGCCAGTAATATATAGCTATCTGAGCTATCTTTTGGTTCAAGAATTACTTCTAGTAACTCCAAGAAATGAAGTTCCTTCATGTCTTTTGGCGAATGGCCTTCGGAAAAATTTGCTTTTAGAATAATTCTGATATCTTTGGGAACTCTTTTGACATAAGATACAAACTCTAGTTGGGTAAATATGTCGACAATACCTCCTATGTCTAGTTTGGCAAGGCGTGTTCTTTTCCAAAACAGGGTAACCTCGCGCATGCCCTTACTAATTGTAGAGAATAAATAATATCTATTGAACTTAGTTTACTCAGTTTCTCATCTCTAGCCAAGCTAAAAAGGAAACAATCGGTAGTAATATCAAGAGCATTCTGTTTAATTTGTTTTGGTAAGCATTATACTCATGTGAGGCGATAGGGTTAACTTCTATAGATTTGGCTTTACGAGATCTTCGCAATACTCCTACTTTGTCTTCGACCCTTTTTAGAACACGATTTCTCAATTCTGGTGATGAACTCTTATGATTTCCTCTGCCAACAATAAATTTTACCGTAGTCGTTTCGGCAATCTCTAGGGCACCGTCGACTACACCCTCTACATTGGTAAGATTATGCATATCGATTCTTAGGTTCATTCCATCACTTGAGATATGACTTAGAGTACGCCATTTACCTTGTCCTTCATTGTACTTTGATAATTTTTCTCTCGCTTCAGTAAGCGGCTCTTTTGTAAGGATTACCGGTTTCTTCCTTCTGGCCAAAAATGGTCCTAGCAAGAGCGAAAAGATGAACGGTGGAAGACACATCAAAGAAATCGTTCTTTGAATATTCTCAGCGTCGGTAAGTACAGAAATTGTTGCAAGAGAAAAACCGAGATAAAGGCCGATTAATCCTCCTGCTTGAAAGCCCATGGTGAGTCCAACTGGCTCACCATCTTCATCTGCCATAATATGGCCAAAACCGGATTATAGAAGAATACTTTGACCTGAATTAATTATAAGTTGCTTCTTGTTAGGTTGGGTGTGAACAAAAATGGATTGACCTCTCGTGACCGAGAGAGGAAAGTTGGGAATTGGGTGTTTTTTGTTTCAGGTTTCTTTTTCATATCATTTTTTGTTGCACCTATGTTAGTTGGCACTGGAGAAGTCCCTCCTTTAGAAGCCAGAGCAAATGCCTTTGATTATGCAACAAGTGATGGTCTTTGGTCATCAGGAAACGATAATTCGCAAAATGATTTTGCATGGACTGAATTAGATCCTTACTCAGCATTAGCCTATGGCTTTGGAGACCTAAACTGTCATCAAAAATACGAGAGATCTTGGATTATAAACGATAACCAAATGCCGGTTTGTACTAGAGATGTAGGTATCTTTTTCGGCCTTGCTGTTGGAGGTTTTTGGTTTTCAAGAAAAGGCTATAATCGTTGGACTGTAAAAGATACTTGTCTGTCATTATTGCCAGATAGTTGGTTAGAGGGGACTTATCTAAAAAATCGTAGAACCTTAGTTTGGCTTTTGTGCGGTCTAGCCCTTTGTTTACCATTGATTATTGATGGTTTTACTCAATTATTAACTTCTTATGAGTCAAATAACATAACTCGCCCGCTTACTGGAATTGGATTTGGAGTTGGATTGGGGGTATTGATTAGTGCTACTTATTCGGCTAAGTCAAAATATTTCAAATCTGCATCACAAGTTAGTTTACCTGGTGGAATGAAGTTTCAACTAGTGGAAGAAGAGTAATCTAAGGCGGTAAGGTTTTCCACCAAATAATTAGTTCTTCTGTACTACTAGGTACCGGACATTCCCGATGTCCGCTGGTAAGTATTACCAATCTTTCAATGACGTCTATAACACATTTTTTTAGTTGATAAGCGGGAATTTTTGCTGGATTGTTTTGAATAATCTCTTCAAGGCATACTTCCCATTTGCTATCAGGATTAGCCCTTCTCCATGACGATATCGATGTTCTTAGCGGCCACATTGCCAAGGCGAGTCTACCAAAACCTAAACGCTCTTCTCTAAGTTTGAATACTTTAGCATCGGAAAATGGTACGTGATTGAATTGTTTGTTAATCCACTTTTCTTCTTCTAACCACTTAACTAAACGCTGGGTATGTCTTCTAGTGATCATTCTGTGAGGTCCAAGCAGTTTATGCAATTTCGGAACTTCAGTTGAACCTCCAATAATCGATAGAGAACCAAGAATTGACCATGAAGATAATGAAAAAGGATTAATTGGGACATCAAATTCCTTAGCTGATTTTTTTGGCCAATTATTTTCTGCAAATTCCATCCATTTCGCCGGAGAGGTATTTGCTAGCCAACCTTCATGTATAGCAGTCATGTTTTTAGGAGCACCTGGGAGTCTAGTTTGAGTTTCTAAGTTGCCGACCATTTTAGAAAGTAAGTATCTGTCTACTTTGTCGCTATCTACGTTTAAGGGAGATGGTTTTTTGTTAAAGAAAGTCCTGAGAGTATCACTTAGTTTTTTCTTTAATTCATCAAGTCCCGATTCATTTAAAATCGGACCAACAACCTGACATTTATCAAATGGCTCGGGTACCTTAATTTTGCCTGATAATAAATCCCTAAAGCCATTGCGTATTTGCTTTTGAATTTCAGTAGTTTCAAAATATTCCTGTTTATTACTAGTCATTCTTAATGTTCCAGATTGAATTCTTTTCATCGCTTTTGCAGGATCGCAATCAATCCAAATCACCAAATCTGGTACCATTGCAGCGGCATTCATTTTAACAACATCATCAATCCCTAAATCTCCAACTATTCCTTGGTAAATCAATGATGAATGTATATTTCTATCAGATACCACGATATGCCCTTTCTCAAGCAGCGGTTTGATTATGGTATGCGAATGGTCTAATCGGTCTGCTGCAAATAGACCGGCTTCCTGTAGTGGGGTTTTATCTCCTTTCATTACTGATTCAAGGGCTAATTTTCCTAGTTCACTATGCCGTCTAGGTTCGTGAGTTGAATGTATTTTTGGAAATGGAAAGTCATTCAAAATTTCACTAATTATCCTAGCTGCCTCTCCTTTGCCAGAACCATCTCCTCCTTCGACTGAAATGAGGTACATGTTCAATCCTCTAAATAATCTTCATACTGGTCTTTTACTAGCGAATTTAAGGCCATTCCAGCCAAAATTAAAATCGGGCCAATCCAAATAAGACCGCGACTAAACAAACTAATTCCGGCAAGGTACTGAGTCCTTCTGTATCGACTTGCTCTTCGGGTTTCGACTGATGCCTGTATGCCAATAAATCCAGTGATAATTGTCATCACTCCAAGAAATGTCGACAAAGCAACAGCGGCTTCAAGCGACCATCCACCGTCACTACCTACGAAGTTTTCTTGAATTATACTTGATGAATTACCACTTTTCATAGTAAAAGGGCTCATCAATCCGTCTTCGGCAATAAATGTCCGTTCAAGACTGGTAAAATCATCTTTTACGACTCTAATTACCATCGTTTCAGGTTTTACGTTTTCCAATTGAAAGTAACCATTATCGTTAGTAAGAACCGTTCGTATCGCTGAATTTGAATCATCTTCATACAACTGTATAGTTGCATTGTTTATGGCTACTCCGTCATCAGTGAGTACTTGGCCAGTTAAATCAACAGTTTCTGCTTCATTAAACAGAGAAGAGTTTAGCAAATCATCGGGATTACCTTGCAGCAATATTCCACCACTTATTATTCCTAAAATACTGCCTACTAGTATCGCAATAGCGGCAACCATCCGCAGTTTAGCGCGCTCATCATAATCTAAATCAATCATCGGTTTGACAATAAATTCTTGTTGAATTTGTTCATCACTATTATCTAAATCAGAATAATGTGTTGGTTCCTCTGGTGAATCAAGTTGTGATTTAACACGTTTCCTCAGTTCAGACCTGCGCTCTTCGAAGCTTTTCTCAGTCATCGCTGGCCCTCCATGTAGTTACGAAACCGTGCGCGGATAATACCTCTTCCCCTATTTGTCCGCGCTTTATACTACCTTTTGAGAGAAATATCTGCAATCAATATCAATAATAGAACGGTTGAAACTATAATTATCGCAAGATATCCAATTAAATCACTTTTGGCTACATCATCTAAATCTGCTGAATTATCACTGTTAGAGTTGATGTTCCCTGTATTGTTGACGCTTTCTTCGTTTGAAATCTCATTGACTAAGGTCCAAGCAGATGTCCTTAAACCGATTTCTAAAATTGATCCGATGTAGTTAAGTGACTGAGAACTTACTTTATCTGCAGTATCATTTTGTGTATGCCAATGCCCACCAAAAGAGGGAGCATTTTCACCGTAATTTATGTCGATTAAATTAATCGCAGGGATTCCTGCGTTGTGTGCTGCGACGTGGTCGTCTATTACTCCCCTCGCATCATTTGGATCTGGATTGTAGATGTCTTGGCCATTATTTCCATCACAGTCCAACTCACCATCAATCATCCCAAGTGCGGCTGCTATTGGTGTTATTGTTTCCCAAAGCCTATCAGAGGTGCTGGTAACTCTGGTGAAATCAAGGTAAATATCTCCTATCATGTCTATTACGATATATGCAGAGATATTAGTTTGGTAATCATTGGTCAAATTACTAACCCAAGCATCTGCTCCGTAAGACCAAGTATTTGCCTTGTAGGGCTGCCCTTGGTCCTCAGCATCAGTAAAAAATAGTGTAACATCATGATTAATTTGTAATGATGGTATTATTCTTCCGAGTTCAATCAGGACAGCAACACCACTTGCTCCATCATTTGCTCCCAAAATGGGTTGGTTTCTTTTTGATTCATTATCATCCCTATCCGCTATGTACCTGCTATCATAATGGGCTACGAATATCACATTTTGTCCAGTTGTATTTTCAGGGCTGTAGGTGCCTACTAGATTCGTTAGAGTAAAGTTGGCTCTTTGATGCGATGATTCTGTGAATGACCATTCTGTGAGGTTTTCTGTGATAGATTGGCGAAGTTCTGCCGAAGCATCAGATCCGGGTAAACGATATCCTAGACTAGTTTGCCAAGAGACTGACTGATTAGCTTTTGTAGCATTAAACTGTAACTCAGAAATTGAATCACAAGGGTCGCTTCCCTGATATATCTGTTGAGGGTTACTTGAAGAAATAGTGGTTGAAAGCAACATAATCGAGACGATAAATACGCTTGATATAACCCTGAGTTTTAGGTTATTGTCATGCGGTTTGACAATGAGCATTACTGACTCCTAACAGACGGACACTTAAATAGTTCTTTTTCACTGCTTAATTTGAATGCAAGGTTGCATTTAGTTGGGTCCCTCTCATGTCGGAAAAACGCTCTACAAAATCACTGTTTTTAATTGGCCTGATGGTTATTTCTTTTTTGACCCCAGTTTTGTCCTCGGCATCGGCTGATGAACAGTTAGATAGCCAAGATGATGAGTATGATGCACAAGGCGTAATTATCGGCGATTTAGCTAATTTTGATCCTGCCGATGGTAGGGAATATTTGTTGATTGAAGAAGACACTGCGGTAGTATCAGCATATGGTTTCATGAAACAAGCCTGGATTGACTCAGGTCGACCTGGTGTTGATGATATGAAATACGAGCCTGTAACCCAGGGTAGAGCAAGTGGTAGAGTTTGTACACCTCACTTGACTGGAGATACTCTTACAGTTCCAATTTCAGGCGGTTCTATTGACGCATATGTAGCAAAGACAACCAGTACTGTGGCTTTTATTGTGCAATCAGGAAGGACACTATCTTCTACTGTACTAAATAACCTCGCGTCGTCATGGGATTCGACAATTTACCCTACAATGACTACCTATTATGGCAAAGATTACGGAGATGGGCGTGGATTGGCAGCCCCAGATATAGATAACAATTGCCAAGTTCAAATCATAATATACGATATCGATGGGGCTTTCAATACAGGGGGTTATTTTGCTCCATCATTTGCCAGCGTTAGAGAATCTGTTTTCATAGACTTTGCTGATATAACTCTAAACTGGGGTAAATCTATCATCGCACACGAATTACAACATCTACTCCACAACGCTCAAGACCCTTATGAAAATCTATGGATTGATGAAGGTAACGCGGACGTAGCGATCTATCTGTGTTTTGGACCAGACTCAACACTGGTTAGTCATCTAAATCAATGGACTGAAGCCCCAGAATTGTCGATAAGATGGTGGAATCAAAGATTTGCAGATTATGGCGCTGGATTTATTTTTACAATGTATTTGGCAGACCATCTAGGTGGTGGTCCAGCAGTTAGACAATTAGTTCAAGACTCAGCTACAGGCGGTGTCAGCGTTCAAAATTTGGCTTTATCACCTCCTTCAGGTTCATCCGGTGCGATTGGTAGGACGATGGGTGAAATTTTTGCTAATTTCTCAGTCGCGGCATTTTTAGATTCAGAACAAGGGATTTATGGTTTTTCAAATTTAGACTTAACTCCAGTTTGTAGTTCAAATTCCTTCTGCCGAGCTCAGCCAACAGAAATCAATAGTGATTGGAGTACACCATGGTCATCTACCGGTAATAGTGTCGAAGGTTGGGGCCTAAGAGCGTTCAAATTTACCCCTGGTTCATCTTCACCTGCACCTCTGACAATTAGATTGACTGCAGATGTAAGTCAATTTGACGGAGTTATTGTAAGCAAATCAATGGTTGATGGTCTGCTTTCTGTAACAGACTTAAGTTTCCAGAATAATGTTGCTACTGCACTTGTTCCTGGTTTTGGTAATCTAACAGACGAAGTATGGGCAATAACATGGTATGCGAGTACTGTGGCTGATTGCGATTACACTTCTTGCGGCTCATCCTACCCCCAAGGGACCGTTGATATCGAGGCTGCGAGAATAACAGCACCTGCCAGTTTAACTATCAATAATTCAATTTTGTCTGATAGAGATGGTGATAGTAATGATGATACGATTCAGGTAAACTTTGATGTTTTCTCAAATGCATTTTTTGAAGATTTAGATGTTGATATTAGCATACTAGATGCTAACGGGAATACTGTTGATGAGAGGACTTCTAGGATTTCTGCTGGAGGGGGAGTTAACTCAAACAGTAATATTTGGTTTACCGCACCAAATGATGGGCAGTATACAGTCAAGTTCGACATGTATGATATGATTGGTACCCTTGTGGACAGTGTTTCAACACAAGCTTGGGATTTATCCAATATGCGTCCGACTGCAAATGCTTCAGTTTCTGCTAATATTTCTCAAACCTGGGAAAATATTCAGTTTGTAGGTGACGGATTTGATGCTTGGGGTTTGTCGTTAGACAATAATACCTTGCCATACCTAGACCAACCTGTTGCTTACGCATGGGATTTCGGAGATACAATTACTTCCAACTTAAAATCTCCAACACGTTCTTATCAAAATACTGGATTCTATAATGCAACATTACGGATAATGGATCAAGGAAATAGTTGGTCTGAAACAGATGTACTTCAGATAAATGTCACAGATGATTCTGTTCCAATTCCGGTAATCACAGTAAATAACGTAGTTATTACGGATAACATTAGCATTTTGACAGAACAAACAATTGAATTTTCTGCATCTCGAACTGTGGACAATGTCCCCTTGAACAACTTAGATTTCCAATGGGAGTGGGGAGATGGGACATTAGATTCTGATACGGGCAAATACCTAGTTCAACATAAATGGGATGCAATAGACAAAGAAGTAGAAGAGTACAATTTGACATTGTCTGTGTTCGATGGATTCAACACAGGCGTTGTCTCAATTACCGTATTTGTAAACAATAGGGTGCCATATCAAATCTTCTCCGACAATTTGACCACTTACACATACACTCCGGTACCAATGCCCGATGTATTTGCTGATGATGATGGAACTATTGTATCGTATGAATGGGTATTTCCAGAAGGAGTAAATCTAGATGGTGGAATTACCGATCAAAGCGATGACTTTTTGCAGACTATTTCAAATCAAAATTATCCTAATCCATCATGGAATTCTCCGGGAATTAAAATCGTAACTCTGACGGTGACCGATGATGATGGCAGTCAATCTACCGCACAGCTATTTGTTAACGTATTAAATCAAGTTCCAGTGGCAGACTTCATTGTAAGGGTTACTGAGAACGGCGAAACTTCATCTATTGACTTTAGGGCTGAGGATGGCTTTGTTGATGTCCCATATACCTTTGATGGGATCTCCTCCTATGATATTGATTCCAATACCGGCGATTCTACTGGATTAATTTATAATTGGACCTTTGGAACTGAGGATTTCAGTGAAAATGCCATTACCACTTACACTTTTACTGAACCCGGAACCCATGAAGTATCGTTATTTGTCACTGATGAGCTTGGTGCAAATAGCGTAGTTAAGAAAATTATTGTCAGAGTTCAAAATCCATTGCCAATTATCTCAGTGAAAATCTTGGATGGATGGGTCGATGGTCAGCAAATGGACAAAAACACCCCCCGGCCAGAAGGATTTTTGCCAGACACTTGGACTCACACATTTGATGAGCAAGAGAATACTTACACCGCTCCTAACTTGATGCTATACTTTGATTCAGAGGGTACAAGAGACGGTGATCGAAGATATGAAGGGAAATACTCTCCTGTAAACGATGAGAATAATGACCAATGGAACGGTATTGTTGAATATACCTGGGATTTTGGTGATGCGACACCTTTGTCAAAAGAAGCATCTCCTTGGCATCATTATGATAATCCTGGTACTTACACAGTAACGCTTACAGTTAGGGATTCATATGGCACAGGTGACGTAAGTAAGCAAATATTCACTATTGTTGTTGACGAGCCGCCAGAAATAAAAAAGATTGAGATTCCAGACGATATTATCGTCGAGGAAAAAGCCTACTTGAGCGCCAATATAACTGATTTTGAAAATATCAACAATATTCAATTATATCGTGATTTAAATGTCGAAGATGGGTCATTATTTGATCGTGACGAATCACTGAACCCTGATTTAGTAGTTAAGTGGGATATTGATATTTTCAAGGACTCAAATAAAAATGGGATTTTAGACGACGATTACATAATCCCTCAACCAAATGCAGTTAATTATCGAATTGAAGGTTTGTGGAATGAATCAGGCACTTATACTATCATTATTGAAGCCTGTGACAGTTTGGAGGTATGTACTTCTATGGAAGAAACCTTGCAAGTTTCACCTAAACCTGATCCTGAACCATCATTATCAGACTTTGAACTAGAAGATTGGACCTCATGGGTTAAAGATGCAGGCTCAGACCTTGCAACCTACATTGCACTTATTTCAGTGGCATTGATTTTAGGTTGGCTGGTACTGAGAGAATCCTCAGATTTAGAAGATGAGGCTAAACAAGCTGCTGAAACATACACTGATGTAGAACATGTCGAAGTTCAGGGGGGCTTGCTTGGAATGGACCAACATACACCCCCCCCAGCTCCAGGGATACTGTCTAAAGAAGAGCGCAGGAATGAAGATAGTGGTTATGTAAGGCCACTAAGAAGAAGAATTTGACAGTTATAATATAGAACTGGTTAGTAGTGGCAGAATTGGTGGTAGGGTATGACTAGAAAAGTGGTTATCTTCATGATACTAATTTTCATGGTGCCTATGCTTATTACAAATGCTCCTAATTACTCTTTGGTAACTAACGCATCCGCTGCTGATGCTTGCAATGGAGATATAGAGCCACCCTTGTGGAATCAAACTGTTGCAAGGTCGGCTTTAGTACCGCATTACAATTATTATGACATGTATTGGGGATTTGGTGATTATGATGATGATGATGATAAGATGGGTAGATCTCATGAATCTAAACAATATCCGGCAGAGGCAAGGGAGCCTACTGAACTAAATCCGGAAGAGGGTTGGATGTATCAGAATTGGGATTCAGGGTCACAACTTCAACCACTTACTTCCAATCATCACACTACTATGCTAGTAGGTAATGATAGCATAGGTGCTTTGAGGGTTAATCTATCTGCTCAACATCGTACTACTGTCTGTATCTCATTACAATCTCTTAATGAAACAGACAACGACTATTCAGCAGATGTTTATTTGATGACGACATCTGAGTATGAACGTTATACTGAGTTATATTATTCTTATCATTCTCAAAATAGTTTTTATTGGGATATAGCCGAATCATTAAGTGAGATATCTCCTGAATGGAGGAGTATGGATTTTACTGGGTGGCGAACTTATCGAGATGCACATCAATACGAGTCGGTTAATCAAATTAATTTCGCATTAAATCTTGATGGTCCAGAATCATACACCCCTATATTTGGTTCAGAACAGTGGCAAAATTTCTATATCGTTATAGATACTTGGGATAATAATCATGATAGTGATTCACCAGCACCAGGCGTTGTAACTGCTGCGGACGTGACAATCATAACAACAGAGAGATCATTCATTTTACCAAACTACACTGTTGCATTAGTATTTTTGTTGATGATGATTGGCGTGGCAATATTTCCGTTTATATTGAACGCAAGATACATGAAATCAGGCTTGGAGCAGCCCGAAACAATGCCAAATAACGGTTTAGTGCCTTCTTTGGAACGGCCAGCAGAACTGCCACCAATGAATCCAAATGAACCCGATATAGAAGAGAAATCTTATCCTGAATTAGAGCCTAGTAGGGATACTTGATTAATATTCCATAAGTGCCCATGCATCTCTAAGGTCTCTGACATTTATCAGGCCCTTGTCAGAGAGTCTGAAACTATTCTGCATTGTTGCGTAAACCATTACTTGTCCAAGCACTGGTGCGTGAAGGCGAACCCAATCGCCACCGTTACCTAGCCCCATTAAGCAGTGATCTGATTCCTCATTAACCAAAGCGCTTGCAGCTTCTAAAAGTTGTAATGCATCTCTATGATTGCTTACAGTTGAGCAGAATTTCACAACATCTCCGTTTGACTTATTGTCTTTTATTAGATTGATAATCTCTTCAGCATCAGGGGTTGATTTTGTTTCATGTATTGATGCGATTACCTTTGAGTTTGATTTTTCAGCAGATTTCATTAATTTATTTCGCTCTTTAGCATCTATTGATAATTCAATATCAACAAATGTTACTTCTGAGTCAATTGCTTTTTGTAAAATACCCAATCTTTCATGCTCGTTTCCAGCGAAGAAACCACCTTCACGAACCGACCTTACTGTGAATACTACAGGGACTGGAATGCCATCCTTTAGTTTTGAAATAGCAGCATCAATATCGATTTCTGAGAAATCTTTGACACCCCACTCTTCAATAGGTGGGATTTTTGAAATTTCTTCACCATCATTATTTGTTGAAATTACCGGTTCGGGTTTATTCAAGTACAGTTTGTCAAACCGGACTTCAACATAATCTGCACCTGCTATATTTGCTCTAGTTGCTTCATCAATCATTTCTTCAACAGAGATTGCTTCAAGCGACACACATACTTTCGGTTCAGCCATGACTTGGCCAATTAGGAGTCGTTATTAATGCTCACGGCTAGTAATTCTTTACAAAACTCCCCATTTCGTGATACTGAGGTAGGAATTTTTGTCCAATAATCGGCACTAAAAACACTCCAATTGCAGTACCTTAAAGTACCCCCTTCACCAATTTCTATTGGTAGGGGAGGGGACAAGTAGAATTCGTTGGACAGCGGCTCATTTTAGGGCAAAAAAAGCGAAAAATATTACCCTACAAAATACGGAATGAATTTATCCAATTCTTTACCATGAGGTGAATCAACAATGAGTGACGATTATAGTGCATCAAGCATACAAGTATTAGAAGGCCTTGAGGCCGTTAGAAAACGCCCGGGGATGTATATTGGCGACCCTCACGACGGTACGGCATTGCATCACTGTATTTGGGAAGTAGTGGACAACTCTGTGGACGAACACCTTGCTGGATATAATAACAAGATCGAAGTCGCAATAAAGCCAGACGGTGTACTGTCGGTTAGAGATTTCGGGCGTGGCATACCGGTTGGTCTACACGAGGAGTTTGGAATTTCAGCTGCAGAAGTAATAATGACTAAACTCCACGCTGGAGGTAAGTTTGATAATAGCTCATACAAAGTTTCAGGAGGGCTTCACGGTGTTGGTGTTTCAGCAGTGAATGCAGTTTCTGAGTGGATGGAAGTTACGATCCACCGAGATGGTAAGATACATCAACAAATGTACAATGCTGGAGTCCCAGTAGCTCCACTAAAGATCGTTGGAGATTGTGATGACACAGGAACGATTATTGCATTTAAGCCTGATTTGACCATATTTACAGAAATTGTCGAATTCGAGTTTGACCAAATAGACACTAGATTGAAAGAAACAGCTTTTTTAAATGCCGGTCTTGAGATTCAAATTTCCGACGAAAGAGAGGAAGAACACCATACAGTAAAACATCTTTATCAGGGTGGAATTAGTGAATTCGTTTCCCAAATCAACGTCTCTAGAGAGGCTATGCACCAAGAGGTAATCGTTATCTCTGGTGATAAAGAGCTAGAAATCGGGACAGTAACAATAGACCTCGCTTTGCAATGGTCAAGTGCTTTTAGCGAATCGATTAGATGCTACACTAATATCATTCGAAACAAAGATGGTGGAACCCATATGTCTGGGCTTAGGACAGCCTTAACAAGCAGTTTGAATTCATACGCCAAGAAAAAGAATTTATTGAAAGGGGAGAGTCTTTCTGGCGACGACGTCAGGGAAGGACTTACGGCAATTGTGAGTGTGAAGCACCCTGACCCATCTTTTTCTTCGCAGACCAAAGATAAATTGGTAAGTAGTGAAGTTACTGGAATTGTCCAAACAATCGTTTATGAGAAACTCGGAGAATTTTTCGAAGAAAATCCCTCAGTGGCAAAAATAGTCATTGAAAAAGCGTTATTGGCATCTAAGGCTAGAAAAGCGGCTCAAAAAGCTAGAGAATTGACTCGAAGGAAAGGCGTTCTAGAAGGCGGAGGTCTACCAGGTAAACTTGCTGATTGCCAGTCTAGGGATCCATCAGAATGCGAAGTATACTTGGTAGAAGGTGATTCTGCAGGTGGCTCTGCCAAGACTGGCAGGGACCGTCGGATACAAGCAATTCTTCCATTGCGAGGCAAAATACTGAATGTAGAAAGGCAAAAGAGGAATATCGTGAAAGTCTTCCAAAACCAAGAAATTCAAACAATGATCAGAGCATTAGGTGCGGGAGTTGGTAATAATCCCGAGGATGAAGGTTCTTTTGATCCGCAAAAATTACGCTATTCCAAAATAATAATTATGACCGATGCAGATATTGACGGGGCGCACATTCGTACCCTAATGCTGACCTTTTTGTGGAGATTTATGCGCCCAGCAATTACTGAAGGGCATGTCTACATCGCACAACCCCCATTATACCAACTTTCCAAGGGT
>DUJK01000157.1 GCA_013329925.1 Candidatus Poseidoniaceae archaeon | reverse complement strand
GATGCAATAGTTGCTGCTAGTGGCGCACTAAACACCTTAGCCGTGAGTTTGATGAAAATTGCTAACGACATAAGATGGCTTGGTTCGGGCCCAAGGTGTGGCTTGGGCGAACTAGCATTGCCAGCAAACGAACCGGGCTCCTCAATAATGCCTGGCAAGGTAAATCCAACTCAAGCTGAAGCGATGACAATGGTTTGCTGCCAAGTTATGGGTAATCATACTGCGATAACAGTAGGTGGGTCGCAAGGTAATTTCGAATTGAATGTATACAAACCAATGATGATTCACAATCTCCTTCACTCCACAAAATTACTAACCGATGCTTGCCGCTCTATGCGAGAAAATTGTGTTGAGGGATTAGAGCCTGTTAGAGAAAATATCAATCAGCATTTGGAAAATTCGCTAATGCTAGTTACCGCACTTAACAATCAAATCGGGTATGATAAGGCGGCTAAGATTGCGAAAAATGCACATGAAAAGGGGCTTACGTTGCGTGAATCTGCTTTAGAGTTGCAATATTTGACTAATGATGAGTTTGATTTGTGGGTTCGCCCAGAACAAATGATTGGGCCTTCAGTTAAATGATTACAAGAAATCAGATAACGACATTTGCCTTGCACGATCATTTTGGAATAATGAATCCGTGCTATTAGCCAACCACTCAACATTTTGTTTGGTATAAGTATCAACACCATATTTTTCCATAACGTGGAGTGTTACTTTGATGTATTTCCTTACTGCACCTTCTGATACGGTTAACGCTAAGTTACCGTTGCATAAGTCACCTTCAGATTTCACCACTCCCATTGAGGCAAAACCGGAATTACCTGCTTTACTAACCTGTATACACTTGCCGGCAATTGGCATTCTTCGATAAGAGTGTGCACACTTTAAACACCGGACTTTCTGTCTGGCAAAAGCATTCAGATTACCTCTAAGGTCGGGGAGAAAATGCGATCTAATTACACTTGAAGCCACTCTGCGAACATCTACTGCACGCAATCTATGACCTAAGTCTAATTGACCATTCATCTTGTCAATCATGGTGTCTAATGTCTTGTAAGCAGATAATGCAGGCCCAGCAGCAATCGAATCGCAATCATGGGTATATCCATAACCTCTCACAGCCGCAACAGAACCTAATCTTCGCTCAACAAAGTCAACACGATTTGAGAGAGATTTTGGATGTGGGCAATCTTGAGTTATTTCATAAAAGTCACGTTCATAGAACCATCCTGAATCTACATTTAGGGCTTCTTTATCCACTTCAGTAGGATTTAATCTAGTTGTCAATACTAACGGTGCATCCATTTGACCACCACGGTTAGCTGGTAGAATATCTCTACTGAAGTTTAACAAACCATCCATTAGTAACATTATCGCATCTTCATCGCCATCACAGTTTCTTCTCTTTGACGCATGGAATAATGGGTGAGCATAACCCCCCGAACAATCCGCCCAGCCGATTATTCGAGACAACACTCCGCCAGAGGTGTGCGGTGCCAATGCGCAGATTAAATGCCCAACCAAATCCTCTGGTGATGAGACATTGTAGTACGGCTCCATGCCGTAATATCTAACCAATAAATCATCGATAAATTGAGCGGTTCTGACAAAATAATCTCCAGCATTTTTTGCTACTATGAAATCTTGGGGATACAACTCAAGCATTTGTTCGTCTGAGGTCAATTCATTACCCAAGTAATCATGAGTGTAGCCTAAGTTGACCAATCTCTTCCACGAGACCTCTACCTCGCTTGGCTTGAAGTGGGTAACAGGGACATCACTCATATCGAATCTAACGGTGCCATCTCTAAATACCGGTAAGTCATATTTAGCACGCAAAATACCCTTTTCCAAGGCCTCTGGTGTTTGATTTTTACTGGCAATTTTCTTCATGCATTTGACATTCTTGGGCAATCTTTCAAGCCCCAATGTGATCATAGCATCATCAATCATCGATGAAATAGGAACAGTCGTTATTTCGCCCCTTCTTCGCCGATTTTCTGCTAATTCGCTTCTGAATTCAGTCCGCCCACCACACTTTTCTCCAACAATCGGCTCACCAAACTCGTTTAATTTTCTATGATGGCACGATAACATTGGAGATTTCTTATTGCATTTCGTGCATGTTCTCATGCCCAATTGAACACGAATGTCCTTTTTCCTCGCAGCATTGGTCAGTAATCTTTGATTGCCACCGTTTAGATCGATTGGGAATAAAGTATGAGCCATTGGATTCATAATTCGCGGTGCAGATTTCTCTGGACGCCCCATCCGACATCCGATTCTTACTGGTGCGGAATGATGCCATCTTAGTTTCGACAATTTCCTAATTATTGGCAGGATTCCATCAACGCGGTAATCATCTCTCTCAATTTGAGATGACAAATACAATCCTGCATCATCAGGGCCAACATCAGTTATGCTAGCAGCAGCAATGCGACCAATTTCATCGGTTTCCGCAATCCCCTTGCCCTGCTGACGAGCATTCGTTTCTGCAGAAATACGCTGAATAGAGCGTTCTTTTTCTAATTCCTCTAGGCGTAATTCTTCTTTCTCGAGAACCTCTGCACCCCGCCTTAATTTTGCTATTTTATCTTCGAATACGCCAATAGAATCGGCCGTCATTATTACTTTGTCACCATCTATGGAAAAGCCAAAAGCTTCCATCATAGCAGACCATCCACTAGTGATGACGAGGTCATCCCCATCATGGTAGTGCGGCAAGCCAAGCATGAGTGCTGAACCTTTGACTATGCCGTGTTGCATTAGTGTCCAAAGAGCAGACTTATCAGCATCAAATATTGCTTTTGTCGAGATAAATTTCGGTCCGGGGATATCGGTGATCATTGCTAAAGAGATATCGGCCGGAGCCATTTCCGACATTATTTTTTGATTCCAGTTTACCACACCATCCCTTATTCTCAAGGATTTTTCCTCAGGCTTAGGGGTGTCGTTTAACATATTTTTATCGCCATTAAAATCTTCAATAGTCGAGGTTTTCAAGATCTGTAGTAACTGAGGCATCCATTCGATTGGCAAATCTAGGAACCACGGATTGTGCGGCGGTGGCAGAGAGGTTTTGAATTGCTCTGCAATGGATTTTGCTTGTTGCCAGTTTGGCCTTAGTGTGACTAAGAACCGATGCCACAAGAGTCTAATTTTGTATCTTAAATGAGCATCACCAATTTCCTCTATTGAGATACCTGGAACTCCACTAGGACATTGGTCGCGAGTAATCCCCATTATCTTGCAAAACACCTCGACTAAATCATTGGACGATAATTCTTCAATTAAGTCGCTTGCCCACCAGTCTAAACAATATCCAGCTGGAACTAAATTTTTGTTATTTTCCATAAATTCTCCATAGCCAATGACGATCTCACCATTGTCCCAAATAGTTGCAATATCCGATTTTAACGACTTGAAACTAGCAACGTCATCACATCTTGTGAACCGGCCATCCTTCAATACAACCCATGGTCCGTCAGTGTAATCTGACGGGGTGATAGCACATGCTTTTCCAGGGCGTTCAATTTTCATTTGAGTGCCGATTGTGATGAAATCATCCATTGCCAGCATACACGCAGGGTTGACTGAGGCCGCAGCTAGTCCAGAAGGTCGCGCACGGCCGTATCTTAATCTAAATCCACCAGGTTCTTGGGGCGAGCCAAATACTGGCCTTCCAGCAATAATATCGTTCATGAACTTGGTAATTGGCTCAGTTAATCTGGATTTGAATTTATTTTCGTCCTCATCTTCTTGTTGTTTATCCTTCTCAGCAAATTTACTGATAAAATCCCAACCGTCAATCTTCATTCGCTCTGTATGCTTACGGATTTTTGGAGCTTTCAGACACATCCCTTCACCAATAACTAACAATACACCACCTCGAATTCTAGCTTCATCAATATTTCTTACATTGCCGTAACCAGCACATTCGATGCGTTCCGTGGATTCGCCGTTTATCATAACCGGACAGGCTCTGACAATTTCGTCAATTTCTTCCGGACTTGGACGATATTGTAGATTTCCCCGATAAAGTCCGAACTCTTCCTTGACCCGCTCGACCTCTGGGTCAGTAGGCTGGTATCTGCCAACATTGAGCTCTATTCTAATCATATCAGCAATCAGCACAGCCAAAGCTTGAGCAGTTCCCCCCGCTGCTCTAATCGGACCAGCGAAATGAACTGATACGAATTGTGATCCATCTATATTGTTGAGTAATCTAACTTCGCTAATTCCTTCAAGCGGCGCGACAAGTACGGCTTCAGTTAGAATTGCCAACCCGACTCTTAGTCCTACATCTATGGCGGTAACAAGGTCATGCCCCTCATCCCTAAAACCTCTAGCCACCGATTGCGCCATTAGCATTGATGTTGTTTCTCTATCGTATTTGTCAAGCATGTTACGAATATCTTGCGCCACTTCATACTCGCCAAGATATTCAACGAGTAATTTTTCAGTTCTTCCAGCTAGATCGGCAGCTCTTGGGATTTCTACAAATGGCTTATGGTCTAGGTTTTGAGCACGGGCCTTTTCAGCGATTCGATAAGCATCCTCGGTCCGCTCATCCATCCATTGTTGGTAGTTTTCCATTTCGAGTTCTAATCTGGTAAGGTCGATTCCCTCAAGTGGGTTATTGTCGGCTTTTGAGGTCACAGTATCCGACATATTCCCCACTACCTATGAACAATGACGACCGCTTATCAACAGTTGCCTAGGGGATACGCTCACCATCAACATCAAAGACATTTTTGTTGAACATTTTGTTAAATTCTCAAGAAAGTTCATGACCCATTTTGTTAACCAACATATAATGGGAGTAGCAGAAACAGTCAGTAATCATCCAAAATGGTCAAGACTGGTTGACTTGGTCAAGGACTTGGCATTTATCGATGGCGGTGATGATAACGCGTTTACTCTAGCAAGCGGAAGAAATTCTCGCTGGTTTTTCGATACAAAACCTGTCATGATGCACCCAGAGGCTAGTCATCTATTGGGTGAATTACTAAATTTGAGGATGGATGAAATGGGCGCCGATTTTGTTGGCGGCTTAGAGCTGGGGGCGGTTCCCCTGACTGCTATTGCTGTGGCAATGTCAGATAAAGCATCTCCAAGGCGCGGCTTTATGGTTAGAAAAGAACCTAAAGGTCGAGGTGGTAGAAAAACCAACAATCCACCAGGCATCGAGGGTTCATCTTTAGCCACGGGCGGCAATATTGTGATTGTAGAAGATGTTACAACTACGGGCGGTTCAGCGATTAAAGCAGTAGATAGAATACACAACGATACAGATTGCAAGGTAATAGGGGTAATCAGTATTGTAGATCGAGAAGAGGGGGCAGAGCAAGCCTTTGCTGCTGCGGGAATTCATTTTGAGAGCCTAATGACTCGTAGCGATGTTGCCCAATGAGGGATTTAATGGCTCAAATTTTCGAACCACTTTCAACTTCTAGCGATGGTTTGTTTGAAAATATTCCAGATAAAACCTCAGTAGAGAAATTTCGTTTTTTTCACGCTGATGAAGGTAAACCCCTAGCAACTCCATGGCAAGTAGCCCTATCACGTGCATTGATTCTAAGGCGCTATAATTTGGGTCAGGGGATTATTCTAGATCCGGCTTGCGGTAGTGGCATTCAAATCGCTGCTTATTCAGAAATATTACGAAGACCAATCGTTGGAATTGAATTGAATACCCATCGAGCTAGAGCAAGCGCAGTAAATTTTCGAACCATCTTCACTGAGCGAGGCGATACTTCAATCGAACGTCTCAAAAATAGCAAAATAATTGTTGGTGATGGTACCAAGGGTGAAGAAATAATCAGGTTGCTAAGCGAAAACAACACCGATCCAAAGATTGCCCTACTTCATCTAGATCCTGCTCGCCCACGCAACAGTAGAGAACATTCGCTTAGTGAAATGGCCCCCAAGTTGGAAGATGTCTTTGCAGGATGGCAAAATTATCTTGTCACTAGTCCACACGGGCCGCCAATTTTATTGGATTTATCCCCACGTATTTCAAATGAACAAATGCTTGAGGTAGAAGCTCTGGTTGAGCAGTTTTGGCCAAATTCTAACAAAACATGGACTTGGACTTCAAGGGGAAGGGGGAGAGTAGACCGACTTGCTCTTTGGATAGGACCTATTGCAGAGCCGGGAATTTATCGGCGATTTGTCAGAATTCCGCCCGATCCTAAGCAACCCCCATTCGAGATGTTAGGGGGACAACCATTGCAACCCGAAGCAAAACAATTGACCGTCAATGATAGGGTTCCAAAAAGAGGTGAATTCGTCTCAATAATAGACTCAGCCTTGGTTGAATCAGGTATGGCAGAGGATTGGCTTGAATCGCTAGATATTGGTGAAGAATATGTGTGGGCATCTGCAACTGGTAGAAGACCGACAATATATCATCCAAAAAAACTCAATAACATCCCGACAGGAAGTGAAATTTTGCTCCAATGCTCCGGTAAAATCGTTGATTTAATTCATCGTGATTTAACTATGGAAACGGTTGATTCATTTGTTGAGATCTGCTTGAGCAACGATATCAAAAAATTAACGATAAGGGCTAATTTACCGCCGGACTTACATCCAAAATTGCAGGGGTCTTTTGACCGGCAGTTAGCCAAGCGTCACGGGTCAAGAGATGCCTTCTTAATCAAGCGACCAAATCACTCGACATTTATGCTGTGCATAACCTCATAAATTTGTTGAAATTGTGGTAATTTTGCATTTCAAAAAACTCCCTCTGTATCGCGGTCTTGATATATGGGAGGTTGGTCGGGAACTTGCTTGACACTATGTGTAAGCATGAAGGTGAATCAAAATGGCACAATCGAAAACCGAAGACTTAGGTGAAGATTTTTCTTACATACTTCGTATGGCAGATACCGATATCGATGGTCTAAAACCGTTGGCTACAGCGCTAACTGCTGTCAAGGGAGTGGGTGCAAGAACCGCCAATCAAATCTGCCGAAATACCGGATTTAGCTCCTCTGCTCTTGCCGGACATTTGTCAGTTGAGGACCAAGAAAAACTTCGTGTAGCCATTGAAGGCTACAATGAGTCGGTTCCGCTATGGATGCTCAACCGTCAAAGAGACTTAGAAACAGGTGATGAAATCCATCTTACAGGCCAGCAAGTTTCCCTGACACTCAAAGACGACATCACTAGACTACGTTCTATCAAATGCTATCGTGGTGTAAGACACGCTAGCGGTAACAAAGTACGTGGTCAACGAGGACGTTCAAACGGCCGTGGCGGCCTAACACTTGGTGTTAGCAAGAAGAAGTGAGGGATTTAACATGGGAGAGCCAAAGTTTTCGAGACCAAAGTTTGACACGCCTTCACATCCATGGAAGGCTGCAAGAATAGAAGAAGAACACGCAATTAAAGCCCAACACGGACTAAAGAACATGCGTGAAATCTGGAAGGCTAAGTCTCAACTAAGACGTCATCGAAGACAAGCAATGCGCTTGATTGGTATGGTTGATACTAGTGAAGGTCACGGTAAGAAAGAGATGGAAGATCTACTCCGCTCGCTAAACAACAAGGGTCTAATTCAATCAGATGCATCACTTGACGACATCTTATCTTTGGGTACTGAAGACATTCTAAATCGAAGGCTACAGGCACAAGTATACTACAAAGGACTTGCAACTACTATGAAGCAAGCAAGACAATTAGTAAATCATGGACTAATTTGCATCGGCGAACAAAAAGTAACCATTCCATCATACCCAGTTTCTAGGGATGAAGAAGAGCACATCAAATACCACTCTAGTAGTGAGCTTAATAATCCTGAGCACGCAATTAGAAAGGCAATTGAAGGGCGAAGAGAGAAAGCAGAATATGCGGTAGACGAAGTCGACCCAGAAGCCACTCCAGAGTTTGCTGCTGAAGTAAAAGCGGCAGCTGAAGCAGCACCATCAGTGGAAGAAGGAGGCGATGAGTGATGACTCGTAAAGCAATCGTCAACATCTTTAGTTCGTATAACAATATTCTAATGACAGCTACTGATTTAACCGGTGCTGAAACAATCACCACCTGCTCAGGTGGTCAGATGGTAAAATCATCAAAAGACAGCGGTGGACAATTCGCTGCTACTAGAGCAGCAGAAAAATTAGCAGACGCGCTAAAAGACAAAGAATTCACACAACTAATCGTCAAATACCGAGCACCTGGTGGCAACTTGTCAAATAATACCGGGCCTGGTGCACAAGCAGCAATCAGAGCTTTGACTCGTGCTGGAATGACAATTACAAGAATTGAAGATGTAACTCCAATAGCACACGATGGAACCAAGAAGAAAGGCGGCCGTCGTGGCAGAAGAGTTTGATTTAGAGGTGATATAGTGAAAGCAGAAGTCGTATCAGGATGGCCAAAAAACAACTCGATTAGAATCTCACTTAGCGAGACCGATGCATCTCAAGTAAATGCAATTCGTCGAGCACTAATTTCAGACGTGCCTAAGTTGGCAATTAATAGAGTCAACTTTAGTCAAGGAGTAGTTGAGACAAACGGAGAGATTCTAGAATCGGTTAACGTACTACCCGATGAAGTGCTCGCGCACCGACTTGCAATGATCCCAATTCCAACTTTTCCTGAGGAAGACTTACAGCCATTCGAAACATGTAGCATTTGTATAGACCTAGTTGAATCAGAAAAAGGCTGCCCAACTTGCCAGGTATTATACTCGCTCAATATACAAGGCCCAGCAGCTGACGCCGAAGAAGAACACATCACGGTTTACGCCGGAGATTTAACAACAATTTCTGACCCAATGTTTGATGTCAGAGAAGAACATCGAAAAATCCCACTTACCATCTTGTCAAAAGGACAGTACTTGGAATTATACGCCTTTGCCACCCTAGGAAGAGGTTCATCTCATCAAAAGTGGTCTCCTGCAGCAGGAATTGGTTTTACGGTTCGCAGAGTTGCTAAACTTAACAATGCCAAGAAAGCAGATGTGCTATTTGCTTTGGATTTGAAGACTTCTGATGGCCGCAACATCGATGCAAAATTGTTTGGTAAAGACAAAAAAATTGATGATATTAACACAGTTCTAGATCTTGAAAGAGCCCTACATCAAGTAGGACCTGGAACAGGTAGAGATGCAGATTTCGCTAATGCAATAACCATGGAAGACATGGAAGGTAGTTACATCTTATCCTATGAGACCGATGGAAGCATGAGTCCAGAGACAGCATTTAATTTGGCATTGGATGAATTATCTAATAGATTCACTAAGCTTAACGGCGAAATTAAGACCGCGTTAAAGTGAAATAACTCGTTTTAGTAATGAGTAAATTCAACATCGGCACTTAGATGGATTACTTTATGCCCGTTGTCGGTTACTTTACCAATCACTTGAACACCATTCATTTTTCCTGATAACCAGTTGGTCATTTCTACAGCATGCTTTGCATTTACAGCGATTATCATACCGCAACCCATGTTGAAGGTCCGATACATCTCCCAAGTATCAACGCCCCCAGTCTTTGCCAACCATTCGAATTCAGGATGTACAGGTAACGGGTTATCAATTTCCCAACCAAGTTCGTTATGTAATCTCAAAAGATTCGACAAACCGCCACCAGTGACATGACATATTCCATGTATATCATTAACAGAGAAAGTCGATTCTGCTGACTGGGCTAATTTGATCAAATCAACAACTGGATCACAGTATATTTTGGTAGGATTAAGAAATACTTCTCCTAGTGTAACCCGCTCATCTTCGACAAATCGTAATATTTCTCTACCATTAGATGCAGTTTCAAACGGGGCTGAATCATGATATGAAAAACCTGAATGATCAATAATTCGTCTTACCAGTGAATATCCATTCGAGTGAATCCCCGAAGATGGCAGGCCAATCAACACGTCGCCTGCTTGGAGATTCTCTCCAGTAATTGCTTCATTCTTTTTTAGATATCCAAGGGCAGTGCCAGATAAGTCAAGTTCAGTGACAATTCCCGGTAATGATGCTGTTTCTCCACCCGCTAAGGTAACTCTAGCTAGCCTACAAGCCTCGGCAAGAGATGCTCCAAGTGCGGCATGTACTTCGGGGTCTGGTTTAGGCACTGCAACATAGTCAACAAAAGCAATTGGTTCTGCGCCAACACACAGCAAATCATTGACATTCATAGCCATACAATCAATTCCTACACCAGCCCATTGGTTTAGCAAGGACGCAATCTGTAATTTACTGCCGACCCCATCAGTAGCTAAGGCAAGTAAATTATCGCCAAATTCAATCAAGCCACCAAACCCGCCGGGCAAATCTACCGGCGCACCTGGGGTGCCTGCAGGTCGGACAGATTTTCCTAATGAGGAGATTAGAGATGCTACTGCTGAACCCTCTAAGTCAATGTCGACGCCAGCACTGGCGTAATCCATCTTATCTGTCATAACCCTCCCAGTAATCGGCAGGCAATGAATAAACCGGCTCAAGAGTAGAGTGCCTCAGCAAGCAGGGGCATACTGCTATCCAACCGATAATCAATGCCAGAATGAGTACCTTGAAACTCTTCCCAATGGTGTTTTATACCATATTTGGTTAATAATTCCACAAATACTCTACTGCCGTATTGTATACCATATTGATCAGCATCTCCGCAATCAATAAACAACAATTCTAGCGAAGCTAAGGAATTATAATTTATCTTGACTGATTCAACAGGGTCATATTCTTTCCAATTATTCCAGAGTTCTGAGTCTACAGAACATGTTCTTAGGTCAAACGGTAACGTCAATTTAGCAGTCTTACCATATGAGGCAGACATTGCACAAATCATCAATGCGTGGAAATCATCACCACTCAATTTCTTGCAATCTTTTACGTGATTCAAGAAATTGTCTAAACCCCCAACCCGGTTAATCTGAGTAGCGGTTTTATGGAAATCAGCTTGGTATAGGTTGTCGAATCCAGCATCACCAGAGTGTGATGCTATCGCATGCCACTGTCCAGGGTTGTGTAGTGCATTATGTAGTGCACCATAGCCGCCAGAAGATTTACCGAATAAAGCGAATTTCCCGTTGGTAGAATACCGTTGAGAAAGTTCTTCTTTCAATGGACCATTTAGCCAAGAACTCCATTGGCCTAGAATCGGGGAATCAACAAATTGGTTACCTCCCATAGAGGTAAAACAATCAGGCATAACCAGTATAGTCGGCCTCATCAAACCATCATTGACTAATCTTTCATGTCGTTGAGGGAGTGTTTCTGAAAAAGCCCTCCAACCGGCCCTTGCTAGTCCAGAGGAAGTAAATGGGGCGAGGTAAATCATCACAGGTAAGCGCTCGCCTCGATTAATTGCCTCTTTACCTTGTACTGGAATATGGACCAAGACCTCTCTTGTAAGTGGGTCACCTATTGAATTAGCAAGTAATTGTGAGTGAAATGAAAACCGTTCAAGTAGACCCATTGTCGGGGTGAAATTATGTTCGGGCATGATGGGGCTAAAGGGTCATTACTGATTTGTTAAACGGTTCCGTAATATTACAATGGACATGACTTTTTAGCCCGTAAAGCGCTTACAGAACCGACATACTTTCCAGTGGAAATGCAGGGGTAGTAAGAATCTACAGAAGTAATCATATACCCTCGACGAATAGAATGACAGTCTACCCAGACGGAAAAGGTGATGTCAGTGTTGCAAGAGTTTGATTTAGCGG
>DUJK01000147.1 GCA_013329925.1 Candidatus Poseidoniaceae archaeon | reverse complement strand
AGGATCAACCAGATTTCTCTTGTTATGATCCTTAGGTTACTTGTCGCTGTCTTATTGCTGTCTCTAAAAAATTGGCGAGAAAATATTGCACTTGAGCTTCTTGCACAAATTACATCATAATCTCGATCACCTTCCTGACCCTGAACCACAATGGTTTTTCAGAATCGCAATCGCTTCGGCTTTACGTAAAAAGAGGATAGAATTCTTCATCGTCCGAGGACTCAGATTCTAACGCCGTTCTTCACAACGCAAGCAACTCAGCCACTGACCCCCCCTATATCAATATACCCGACGACGAATTGACTAAAATCAATCAACTGCGACACAACAATGGCAATTTAACAAAGGGTATTAATCCGTAAAATTAGATTCATTCAGCACCGAAGAATTGTCTAATCATTGGATGCATTTCCATAGCTTGTTCTTTTTGAATTTGCTCATAAGTACGCAAAATGATACCTACAGCAAGCAACAAACCTGTACCAGTGGCATTACCCACTGTACCGAGTAAATCAGCACCTGCGGCTAGTAAACCTACGAAAGCACCTGAGAAATAGGTCACTGGAGGAATATAGTTCTCTAGAATCTTTTCAAGAACCTTAGGGTTCTTTCTAAATCCTGGGATTTGCATACCGGTTCTTTCGATTTGCTTTGCTACATCCTTGGTACCCATGTTAGTAGTATCGATCCAGAATTTAGCGAATACCATAGAACCAACTGTCATTAAAACAACATAGAATATAACGTGCACCATTATTTGAGTGAGGCTATGCCCAAAGGCATCACCAGTTTGGTTCAACAACGGCAGCAACCAATCATTCACCCCATTTACCATACTTGCATACCAGGCAAATCCTCCTGACGCTGTAGTCTGCCCCTGTTCGTAAGTACCAATGTACTCGGATAAGGAACCGTAACCCTCTCGGCCCAGGAATGGTGTTTGTGAAAGCGTAGGATGACTCCAGAATAGAAGAGTGAACATGTTGATATTGGCTAATAATGCAGCCATCAAAATAACTGGTATGTTAGATGCATATACCAGTCTAATTGGGTATTTTCCTCTATGGCCTCTCACTTTACCATGAGTTAATGGCAATTCGAGTTTACTTGATTCTGCGTATGCAACAACTAAGAACACTACCACGGATGAGAATAATGCTGCTAATGGATTCACGTGGGTAAGCAATATACTTTCAAACCCGTTGCTCCGAATCATTTCATAATTTGTTGCCTCTCTGAACATATAGAAAATCATTGGCAGTGTACCGGATGGTGGGTTAGACATTGAGTATCCAAGTCCACTAGTTACCGGAAGTGGTGATAATGTTCCAACGAATGTTGATTGTGATACTCCTGCAGCAATAAACAATGACATACCAGAACCAATACCCCACTTTGAAACTAATTCATCCAGCAAGAATACTAAATATGAACCCGCAAATAACTGCGCAACAATTACGAAGTTTGCCCATCCCATACCGTAAGAATCGATTAGGAATTCCATTGGGTCAAGGAAACCATAGGTTTGAGGAATCGCTTCAATTGGAATCATAATTAAAACAAGTAATTTTTGTACACCTTGGTACATAGCCTTGTCTTCAGAGTTGGATAAGTCAAGTCTAATGATTTTAGCACCAGCAAATAATTGCATAATAATTGAACCGGTAACAATTGGACCGATACCCAAGTGCATGATGGTACCTGAAGCACCAGCCATGATTGATCTAAAACCACTGAACAAGTCGAGTGCTTGGCCAGATAGACCGTAAAGCATTACATTGGTCATAGCGAAATAGATAATCAAAACGAATGTCGTGGTCCACATCTTTTCGTTAAATCTAACGTGACGTTCTGGTTTTGTGATTGTGGGATAAACATCAACGAATCTATGGAGTGCGTACAGTCTACTACTTTTGTCGCCACTCCACATGAAACAAGTTAATGCAGCAGCAGCGCCAAATCCAAGCAGTAGTATGCCGACTAGGAAAAATCCTACGCCATCTTCATACCCGCCCCACTTAGCAGGCCTTACATACCAAACTGCAATTCCAGCAATCGCTAACCATCCTAGCAGCTTCCCATATCGGCCAATTACCGGAGCATCTTTCAATCCTTCCGGTAATTCTCTATTGAAACACCACATCAGATATCCAACGTATACGACTGACATTACTAAACCAAATTGTGCAGCATTTCTTACTGCATCAATTTCACTGGAAAGTTCATCAGACTGCCAGTAAATAAGCAGACCGAAATATAGTACTCCAGTCAGTGCAATTGCCCATGGTATTGGCTTATGTTTCATTGTCATCCCACCTTATGATTCACTCTTCTTCAAATTCGTCCCAGTCTTCTTGGTCCATATTCAATGAACCGCCTGCTGCTTCAATCTTCTCTGTAGCTTTTGCGCTTGCTTCCGATACAGTAACTGTTATCGCTTTGGAAATTCTTCCGCTTCCGAGTAATTTGTCAATTCCCATTTCTGTAAGATTTACCGAATCACCATCACCGGCTAAGTCTTCAAGTTGCCCAACGTTAACTGTAGTGTTGACATTTCTAAGTGATGGGTGTCGATTAAAACCATGCATACCCCAATGTTTAGGC
>DUJK01000025.1:2331-9544 GCA_013329925.1 Candidatus Poseidoniaceae archaeon | reverse complement strand
GTCAAGTGGCGCCAATTAATACCGTATACAGGGTCTTCAGGTCCTGTACCACATTCTGCATCCCAAGTCTCGACTGGATCAAATTCCGCTGCACCATTGCAGAGTAGGTGTTCGTATGGCACCGCATAATGTATCCAGCCATTGCCGTTTTGTGCGCCGCTGCTACCGCCCCATACATCGGGAGTCATGTTGGCATGGCCGCCTCCATCAGGGCCGTACCAGCCATCGTTAGCACTTGGGCAACCAAGCCAGCGGCCTACCTCATTATCTTGTGGCCAAGAGATTCCTTCAGGGTCTGGAATTGCTGGTGGTTCGGAAACATCGACGATTCGTAGTCCTGCATCCCAGTATGAAATGTAGAGTAGGGCTTGTCCAGTGATTGGGTGGATGTGAAATACGTTATCGTGGTTGAAAATTGAGCCGCCACAGGTGGTTTCTGGTTCAGGTGAATATCCGCCCCAGCGAATAATTTCTCGGCTGACATTTTGGTCCTCATCGTTAATATCTGGTCTCCAAGATTCAAATCCAAGTGGCACATAGAATACTTGAGTGCCTTTGTAGAATGTTCCTGAATCTCCCTCAACCATTTCTGGATATGGGTCGGCACCATAGAGGAATAGGTGGCATTCTTCTTGAGCGTAGATTACCGGCGCATTTTCCCAATCGCAGTCAACGTGCAGGTCTTGGTTGTGGAATCCTGCTGGTGGATTGTTCCATTCAGCGACCTTGATTGGTCCATTCTTATCAGAGACGTCGATGACATCGAGTCGATTTGCGCCACTGTTAGCATCATCATCTTGTGGAATTGGATCCAAATCACTGTTAGTAAGTTCGTGATTAACCAAAACCCAGTTGTTGTCTGGTGTAACCTTGATGTCAATCATACGACCGACTTCAGCATAATAGGTTGATAGTAAAACGATGTTATTTGGCTCTGAGATATCTAGAATTTCGAATTGGTTGTATGAAGAAACATAGGCATAGCAACCACCTGTTCCATCAGGATGTTTAACACAGTCTTCCATGAAATTACCTTCTATTGCTATTTCAGATGAGTCCCCTGGGGTTGGACCGACGTTCTTGTATTCAGGGAAACATGGACGCCCAGCTACGTTATCAAGTTCAGCAGGTGGTGCAACGTTACCGTCACAATTTAGGTTGTGATAGTCGATTAATTGCATGTTGCTAGTTGAAAGACGGTGGGCTAACAAATCAGTATGGCTGTGATTCTCATCTTCGATTTCGACTACTGGGTCAATCCAAGCCTCTGTGGCTGATTCTGTCGAAGGGTCGGCTTCACTAGCAGACATGACGACATAAGCGCCTAGAGAAAGCATGCTAACACTGACTAGTCCAACGATTGCATACATTATTAGTTGGTCTGCACCATTCCAATCTCGAGTCATCCCTTCCTTACGCATGGACGGTTGAAAAAGCAGTATTATTTGAATTAATGGAATAATCGCTATTTGCCATTATTTATTTACAGGCGGCTGTGGTTTTACCATATGGCCATCAATATACGAGTGTTAGCCTTGGCAATTTTACTTGCTTTTGTGGCAAGTCCAGCCATAGTTTCTGTACAAGCCCATACAGCAAGTAGCTTCACTGTTCTAGTCCAAGAAGATGGTTTCTCACAGAGCAACCCGCAAATTATTCAAAACGATTCGGTTATTTGGTACAATGTTGATAATCAATCCAATCTGACCCATCGAATTGTCTACGATTATGACGGTGACGGTTTGTACAATGGCACCTTTGATTGGGATTCTGGTGAGTTGTCTTACGATTGTGAGCGGGATGAAAACAACACCAAATTAGACGAAAATTGTACTATTAATTTCATAGTTACTATGGACATGAATTGGACGGTTGGCAATTATACATACCAAGATATTCGCTCTGATGGCTCGGTGGTTAATGGCACCATTCAGCTGTTGGCCGATAATGGCACTCACGTAGAAGCAAATGTTCCAGCAATAGGTAGTGAGTTTGGCGTCATTAATGATGACAGAGATACCACAACCAATACTGAAAGCGAAGATGAGGGGTTAACTCCTGAGAAAATGTTGCTCTATGTTGGACTATTCACCGGCATTTCTTCCGGCCTGCTGCTTGCTATACTAATCGCTAGAAAATCCGGCCAAAACGAGCAGTTTGATGTTTCAAGAGAGGCCAAGTCTGAAGCTGAATAATTTACGTAAGAGAAATTGATTAACTCTCACTAAAGATTGCAAAAAATTTACCCATGTCTAAATAATACGGTATATTGGTAACATCATGACAAAGTCACTACTCAAGGGATTTTGCAGTGCCTGCGGGAAAGCTGGAGCAACTAATCATTACCATGGTGAAAATTTGCAAAAAATCGAATTGTGTAAGCAATGCTATGACCAATATTTAGCCAAAGAGATGGTGCAATATTGGAAAGATCATATCGAAGAAGAAGAAAAGCGCAGGTCTGGTAAATAATCGACTCCGTGTTTTTGACATACCGTGCAGTGTGTTTTTGATTGAATGAACGGGTGGTTTATTGATAGACTAGTTGCCGTTTCTTGACAACATGGGCGAATTGATTACCGGCAAGGCTGCGACTTATGTTGAAGAGATTTACATGAATACCGAGAAACGTTACGAAATTATCTGTATCACTAGGGAAGTCGAAAAAGTAGTTATTGAATCGGGAATAAAAGACGGTTTAGTACTGGTTAATCCAATGCATATTACTGCGTCTTGCTATGTTAACGACCTTGAATACGGATTACATCATGACATCATGCAGTGGCTGGAGAAAGTGGCGCCATTCTATGGCGTAGAAGGGCGCAGTGGCGAAGAATATCATCATCACCGAACTGGTGAAGATAATGGCGATGCGCATCTTAAACGTCAGTTACTGGGCCAACAAGTCACTATGCCAGTTAGAGACGGAAGGCTGCATTTAGGCACGTGGGAACAAATCCATTATGCAGAGTTTGATGGCCAGAGACGCAAGCGAATTCTAATCAAAGTTGTTGGAGTAATGTGATAGCAATAAACTGCTTTTCGTGGATAAACATTAATTACTCTCTTGTGGTTTTAAACTGTCACTTATTAGTGAACCAGCCTAATACGATTCATGGCATCCGCCAAACTAGCCGAATGGTTCTCTAATGCTGATATGAAGGATGTTGCCACAGTTGGTGGAAAGGGTGCGTCACTTGGTGAGATGTTTCAGCAATTATCCAAGATTGGGGTCAAAGTACCAAACGGTTTTACTTTGACAACTGTCGCATTTAAGCAATTCATTAATGCCAAAATACCTGATTCAACGTGGAATAACGTTGGTGCTCCTGAAGACGTTGAACAACTAAGAAATGCGGCGATTAAGTGTTCCACGCTTGCTGATGCGCTAGAGGTTTGTCTGCGAGACGCAGACCCGGAAGACCATTTGAATCTTAACAGTCGAGCAACATTAGCTCGTTCATTAGTACGTGAAACTCCAGTGCCTGATGAAATTAAACAGGTGATTGCCCAAGAATACGGCCGGTTATGTGACTTATATCATCCTGGAGTTGATGTTGCAGTTCGCTCATCAGCAACCACAGAAGATTCTGCTGAAGCATCATTTGCTGGACAATATGAATCATATCTCAATGTTAGTGGCGACCAGGACATCATCGAGAAATGGCGTCGTTGTGTCGCGAGTATGTTCACCGAGCGAGCGATTGGTTACCACATAGAACACGGTATGCACCCACTTGATAGTGCGATTGCTGTTGTAGTGATGAAGATGGCAAGATCGGATAAAGCCTGCTCGGGAGTAATGTTTACCATCGATCCTGATTCTGGTCATAACGGAGTAATACACATCGGCTCTTCTTACGGACTTGGGGAATTAGTAGTACAAGGAGTGGTTTCACCTGACACTTTCACCGTGTGGAAAGAAGGCCTTAGAAAAGGTAAGTTCCCAGTCGTTCATCGCACTTTAGGCAGTAAAGAACAGATGATGATTTATCATGAAGAGGCGGCTAATGATGTCCAGTCAATTGCGGTGCCATATGACCAACGACGAAGTTGGTCACTAACTAGAGAGGAATGTGTTGAATTAGCAGAAATGGCGTTGAAAATAGAGGATTATTTTGCCAAGCCGATGGATATTGAATGGGCTAAAGACGGTGTTAGCGGCGACTTGTTTATCGTTCAAGCAAGACCTGAGACCATTCATTCAAAGCAAGTCAGTAGCAAAATGACGGTATACAAAATCGATGAAATCTTGGCGGGCAAACTCAAAAAAGACGGCCGGGTAATGGCTACTGGACAAGCAGTAGGTAAGCGAATTGGCACTGGAAAGGTCAGATTGTATCGAACTTATGGCGAGGTTTTAGACGGCAAGCGTGAGTTGCGCAACCTGTTAGAAAGTGGAATGTCTATGGAGGAAGTGTCCTCTGAACTATCGGTGTTTGAGGAAGGCGACGTGTTAGTTACCGAGATGACTACTCCTGACTGGGAGCCGTTAATGAAGCAAGCATCGCTGATAATTACTCGTAAAGGTGGGCGAACTTCCCACGCAGCAATTATTGCTCGAGAATTTGGCATACCGGCAATCGTTGGTTGCTCGGACGCCATGGACTTGCCTCCGTTTAGTACCGTAACAGGTTGTTGTGCTGAGGGCGATACCGGATATGTTTATTCAGGTGAGGTGCCGTTTGAAATCGAAGAGATTTCCTTTGATGAAGAACTTGATTTGACTACTAAAATAAAATTAAATGTCGGTTTTCCAACCAAATCCTTGACTGATTCAAGATTACCGGTTGACGGGGTTGGATTGGCAAGAATTGAATTTATCCTGTCCTCAGAATTAGGCATTCATCCACTGGCTTTTGTTCACCATGATGAGTTGAAACATTATGTTGAAACGGGTGAGTTGTCTGATGGTTTAAAGCCGTATCAAGAATCATTTGTGGGCGCTGATATCAATGATATACGCACGCTAGTAGAATCACTTGACAGTCGTGCCTGGGCGTATCCAGATAAACGTGGTTTATTCATCGACAAGTTACGCGAAGGTGTTGGGTTAATCTGTGCAGCATTCTATCCAAGACCCGTCCTAGTTAGATTATCTGATTTCAAGTCTAATGAATACCGAGAATTGTTAGGGGGAGGAATCTTTGAGCCGGTTGAAGAAAACCCAATGATTGCTTGGCGAGGTGCGTCACGTTACCTAGATGAGAAATTTAAGCCAGCCTTTGAAATGGAAATCGCGGCGATGAAGTCGGTCAAATATGACTTTGGATTAGATAATTTACAACTGATGGTCCCGTTTTGCCGAACACCTGAGGAAGGGGAAATGGTAAAGAATCTGCTTGATGAAAATGAAATCGGCCCTAAGTCTGGTACGGAATTATTTGTTATGGTTGAATTACCTTCCAATGCCATTGAAGCGGATAGATTCATGGATATGATGGATTTAGCCGGTGGCTCAATTGGTTCTAATGACTTAGTGCAGACTGTTTATGCGGTCTCTCGTGATGATTTAGAAGGATACCAAAACCCAGTTGATGCTCGCTCACCGGCGGTTAAGTCAATGATTCGCGATATTGTCAGAAAATTCAATGCCCAAGGTTTGGAAATTGGAATTTGTGGACAAGCTCCATCCGATTTCCCCGATGAGTTCCCGCCGTTTTTAATCGACTGTGGAATTACCAGTATCTCAGTGACACCCGACACTGCAATTGCAGTTAGGGCAACGGTTGCTCAAGCAGAGGCTGCAGCAAGAAAGTAATCACTGTTAAGCCATTAGTTTGACTTCGCATTCCTCGAGGCGTGTCTTAGCAACTACGTGATCAGGGTCTAGATTTAGTACGGCTCTCCAAGCTGCACCGGCTTGGTCAAAGCGCTCTGCTTCATGGTGCATTGCGGCGATGTGAAGGTGGGCATCAAGATGGTCGGCTTCTGATTTTACCGCCGCCTCAAAGTCACTAAGAGCATTGTCATCACGGCCCCATTCAAGGTATAACAGTCCTCTTTGATGCCAGGCTGGTGCGTGGTTTGGCGCAATTCTTAGCGCGTCATTAAGCGGTGCTTCTGCGCGCTCAGGCCTGCCCAAAGCGATGAAACAAGCAGCCAACTGAGTCATAGCTTGATGGTGATGTGGGGCTCTTTCCAGTACAATGTCAAGATCTTCACGGGCCTTAGCCCACTCGCCTAACATCATTCCAGCCTCGGCTTTACGGAACCGGGCAAGGGTGAAGTTCGGGGCTAAATCGAGCAATATTTCTGCATCATCAAGTGCTTTTCTACCTTCATCAAGTGCCATGTAGATACTGCATCTGTTAAGTCGGGCTCTAATGTGGCCGTGGTCAATTTTCAAAGTCTTACCATAGTACTCGAGTGCTCGGTCAAGATGGCCGGTTCTAGCCTCAATATTGCCTCTTACATAGGAGATTACCGCACTATCACCGTGAATGTCTGCAACATCAATTAGGTTGGCTGCTGCAGTAATGTCGCCTTGGTCGAGTGCTAGAAGTGCTGCCTCTGCTGCAGCTGAAGGGTCATCTTCAGCTAGTAATCTGCGAGCCCTAGTCAGGGCTTCTTCGGCTGCATCTAAATTACGCAACAACCTGTTAGTACGGGCCATGCCAAGCCAAGCAACACCTAATTCTCGATTCAGTTTTAAGGCTCCTTCAAAGGCGGAAATTGCCACCGAGAGTAGGGTTGCATCCGTCTCCCCTGTGCCATCTCTTTCCTTGTCTGCGTTGACTAAATGGAGTCGTCCTTCAACGACATGTAATAACGCGTGGTCGATTCCAACCGGGGTTTCGTCGAGTAACTTTTGCGCATCATCTGGTCGGCCATCTAACAGATGTCTGGTAGCAATTCTTGCCCTTAATTCTCCGTTCATCATATCTTTTTCAAGCGCCTTGGTTAACGATTCTTCAGCCGCAGTTGCTGAGCCTTCTGCAAGTAGTAAGTCGGCCTTTAGTAAAATTAAATCTACGCCCCCTGCATCGAGGGCTACTGCGTGAACTGCTGCCTTGAGGGCTTCTTTCAAGCGGTTTTGCTTCGGTGCTAAGATTGTCGCACTAAGAGCCCATGCCCCGCCATTTTGGCGGTCTAATTCTAAACACTTATCCGCTGCATCAAGGGCTTTACTCATTTCCCCTCCTTGATGCAAGAGGTTGGCATAAGATAGCCAATCCTTGGATTGCGTCGGATCTTCAGCAAGGGCTTGTTC
>DUJK01000025.1:0-1967 GCA_013329925.1 Candidatus Poseidoniaceae archaeon | reverse complement strand
GCCCTTAGGCCAGACAATAACGAGCGATCTGCTGGAGTATCAAGGCCTAGTGCTTCAAGTCGAAGTACATCTCTTTCCGCCTCCATATCGCCCATCTTAGCCAGTAAGTGAGCATGCGCCCTTAGCAGGTCTGGATTGTCCGGATTAACTGTCATTCTTGCTTCAAGCCAATGTCTACGCAATACTTCGTCACCTTTCTCAATAGCAATGTACTCAAGCGCTTCTAAGACATTCGCATTACCTGGAGAAGATGCATAAGCAATACCGAAACAGGTTTCAGCCCAATCATACCTCCTCAAACTCAAGGCTGCGTGGCCAAGTTTGTGAGCAGAAACTGGCTTGAGACCGATTTTACTAACATCCATATTGTGCGCGTCAAAGATTTCAATTAATTGCATCACCATGTTTGAACTGGTTTGGGTCAATAGATCGTTTGCGCCAACTATACTTTCAACCGATATTGGTGATACCAGTGTCTCCAAAGCAGCAAGTGCGTTGGCAAACGGCTCGACATCATCTAGTGAATCACCCATTTCACCGAGTTGCTCAAGATGGGCAAGGGTACTGTATGCTTTGAGTGCTCCGTCTAACTCTGGCTTGGTGGCTCGTAGCGCATCAACCATGCCATTTAGCGTTGAAAGTCTAGTATTTACATCCGCTACTTGGGCGTTCAAATGCGTGAAATGAGCGCTTTGTGATTCTTGTAATAATATGTTAAAATCGGATAGTTTTTGCATTTTCTCGTGGTTTTGTTTCAACCAGTATCCGACGCCCCCGCCTGCACCAAGACAGGCAATCCCAAACAAGGCAGTAATTGGTTCCATGCGAATCGAACCTAGTTTGAGCCTTTATGCCCTTTGGCTAGAATGAATCTCTTGACTGGCTTTTTCGACCCCAAAAAAAATTGCCGAGATGAATAAATTACTGATAAAACTACCAATTACCAAGGTAATCAGCGCTCACATTGAAAGACTATCATGGCTCACGGAGTAATAGGTCTGTCCATGGAGGAGGAAAATATGACTGAAACCAATCCAAATTGGTTGGATAATCATATCGCTGAATGGGCAGATGATGGGTGGGAAACTGCTGAAATAAGCCAATACCTCGAAGCAAATGATTCTGCGGCAACTGAAGCTTTGATGCGCGTTGAATATCTTATCCAAGCGACAAAATCATTGATTGAGCGAATGGGCCATGATTGGCTAGAAAGATTGGATATCTCGGGAGGGTTGTTTAGCGAATGGATTGATGCTTTGAACAATCCAATGGACTTCCCTGACATCAATGAACGATACGAACAATGGGCTAAGATTAATCGTCGTTGGGAATTGGTCTTAGAGAATAATCGAAGAGATTGGGAGTCGGTTATGATGGGTGAAGAGCGGATGCTCGTCTTAGCACGTTGTGACGCGCTTGACGAGTCTTCAAAACTCCAATTGAATCTGATTATTCCCCTGATGAATGACCCTCATTTATTCAGTGATATTGATGCTCAATTATCTGAAATTGAACAGAATGAAGCGCGGCAAAAGCGAACGATATACTCTGCTGCGCAGGCTCTGCAGGAAGCTGGGCACAATATGGATAATATTGCTGAGATGAACCTTGTTGATGCATTACAAGAAATTGCTCAGCGACAACGGTTACACAATTTCCATGAGATGATAAGATTACAAATTATCGATGAAATTGCCGAATTTGATGACCAGTTAGCGGATAAATATGAAGCAGAAAGAAAGTTGTTGCTAGGCAGCGGCAGTGAAGCGGATTTAACCGAATTATCCAAACAAATATCATCAATGGGTAGTGATTTGAAAAGTAGATTATATCATTTGAATCTCGAGATTGCCAATTGGATTGATGCAGGAATTAAGTTCTCAACCCCCAGTATTGTAGCCAGAGATTTATTTGAATGGGAAATTAATTTACCTGAATTGACCAAGGAAATTGACGAGCATTTGGCA
>DUJK01000148.1:5949-7229 GCA_013329925.1 Candidatus Poseidoniaceae archaeon | reverse complement strand
GACAAAGAAGCAAAGATTTCATTTGTCATACCTATATTTGTAATTATGGCGAAGCAGGATGATGTGCCAGAGTTGGCCTCGGCGCTCGAGAAGAGTTTTGCTGAAATGAAGATTGGTGAGGATAATTTTACCAATGAAAAGATTGGTGAAAAAACCGAAGAACGTACGGTGGCAAAAATATCCTATGGGGAGAAGTACACCTCAGAAAACCAGTCTGGTAAAATTATTGTCAAACCAATAAAGGCAACTAAAAAAATCATCGAAGATGGTGTTGATGTGGAATTTTTAGAAGAAGTTGAAGATTTGCAAGATGTTGTTGTTGCTAAGCCTGAAACTGTTGTTGTTGATTCACCAACTTCCACTATTGGAGATGATTTTGCAGTAGAATGGTAATTTCTTATTGATAATGATAATCATTATGTTTATGAGTCTCTTTTTATTAGCAAAATTATGGAAGGATACGGTAAAACCGGTAAAGACACAAAATGTCCCGTTATGCACGGTTCAATGACTAATACAGAATATGGAATGGCAAACCGAGATTGGTGGCCAAAGCAGATTGATTTATCCATTTTGCATCAACACGACAAAAAATCTAACCCAATGGGTGAAGATTTTAATTATCGAAAAGAGTTTGAAAAATTGGATTATGCGGCTTTGAAAAAGGACCTTCACGCCTTGATGACGGATAGTCAAGATTGGTGGCCTGCTGATTATGGCCACTATGGTGGATTTTTCATACGTATGACTTGGCACGCTGCAGGAACCTATCGAACCGGTGATGGTCGTGGTGGTGGCGGCACTGGAGCACAACGATTTGCTCCACTAAACAGTTGGCCTGATAACGGCAACCTAGACAAGGCAAGAAGACTTTTGTGGCCAATTAAAAAGAAGTACGGTAATTCGATTAGTTGGGCTGACTTACTAATTTTAACAGGAAATATTGCCATTGAATCGATGGGCGGCCCGGTATTTGGTTTTGGTGGCGGAAGAGCAGATATTTGGCACCCTGAAGAAGACATTTATTGGGGGGCTGAAGATGAATGGCTTGGAGACAACCGATATGGAGATACTAGACAAGATTTGCAAAACCCATTGGCTGCGGTTCAGATGGGATTAATTTACGTTAATCCCCAAGGGCCAAATGCAAATCCTGATCCTTTGTTAAGTGCTCAAGACATTAGAGAAACATTTTCTCGAATGGCAATGAATGATGAGGAAACCGTTGCATTAACTGCTGGAGGTCACACATTCGGTAAGGCTCATGGTGCAAGTCTAGA
>DUJK01000148.1:0-5618 GCA_013329925.1 Candidatus Poseidoniaceae archaeon | reverse complement strand
GATCACAAAGGACCTGAGCCAGAAGGTGCAGCATTAGAAGAACAAGGTTTTGGTTGGACTAGTAGCTATGGTAGCGGTGTGGGTAGTGACACAATAACTAGTGGAATTGAGGGTGCATGGACACCTAACCCTACACAATGGGACAATGCTTACTTTGGTATGTTATTCAAGTATGAAGATAGTTGGGTCTTAGAAAAGAGCCCTGCTGGTGCCCATCAATGGACGCCAGAGAATCCTGATGAAGAGGATTTGGCACCTGATGCAGAGGATCCCACGAAGAAAGTGCCTACTATGATGACAACTGCTGATATGGCAATGATTAGAGACCCAGAATACCGGAAAATATCAAAAATGTTCTACGAAAACCCAGATAAATTTGCTGATGCATTTTCTCGTGCGTGGTTCAAATTACTTCACAGAGATATGGGGCCAAAGGTTCGCTACCTTGGACCAGATGTCCCTAGTGAAGATTTGATTTGGCAAGACCCTGTGACTCCGGGTTCAACCTCATATGATGTAAATGCAGTAAAGAGTGCAATCAAAGAAAGTGGACTCAGTGTTACACAAATGGTTGAAACTGCATGGGCTAGCGCGTCTACATTTAGAGGATCGGATATGCGTGGTGGCGCCAACGGTGCAAGGATTAGACTATCGCCACAGAAAGATTGGGAAGCAAACAAACCAGAACAGTTGTCTAGTGTGCTATCTACTCTTAGCGGAATTTCTGACTCCCATGGGGCAAGTTTAGCTGATGTTATTGTGCTGGCCGGTAATGTTGGGGTTGAAATGGCCAGTGGAATGGAAGTTGCTTTCCACCCAGGACGTGGGGATGCAACTGAAGAACAGACTGACGGGGCATCTTTCTCAGTTATGGAGCCGTTAGCAGATGGTTTCAGAAATTTCCTGAAAACTAACTATGCAGTCACTCCTGAAGAAATGATGTTGGATAAAGCCCAATTGTTAGGCTTGACTGCTCCTGAAATGACTGTATTAGTCGGCGGATTGAGAACGCTAGGAGTGAGTTCCGATGACCGTGGGTTGTTCTCCAACGACAACAGTAATTTGTCTAATGATTTCTTCCCAACCCTACTGGATATGAATGTTAAATGGAAGCCTACTGGAAGTAATTCATATGATGGTATTGACCGAGCAACTGGAGAAGTGTTACGACGGGCCTCTAGAACAGATCTGGTGTTTGGAAGTAATTCCCAATTAAGAGCAATTGCTGAAGTTTATGCTCAAGATGATAATGCAGAGAAATTCAAGTCTGATTTCATCTCGGTATGGACCAAGGTGATGAATGCTGATAGATTTGACTTAGCCTGATTTTCCCGAGTTTTGATTGAAATGTCCCCACAAAGAAATAAGCGAGTTACTCGACAAAGGCAACTTGTCCATGAGTGTGTTATTGATAGGAAAGACCACCCATCCGCAAATGATGTGTTTGCTGAGCTGCAGAGCTCTGGAATTGGTCTTGCGACAGTCTATCGACAGTTGTCTAATATGGTTGATGAGGGGATACTAAGATCGTTTGAACATTCTGGACAAATCAGATATGACCCCTTAGTAACTCCACATGCTCACTTTGTTTGTACTGTTTGTGATAAAATATGGGATGTTGACTTGCCAGAAAATATTTTGTTGACGGCTCCAGATGTTTCTAATGTTGATATTGAAGGACTAGAGTTGACTTGGAAAGGTATTTGTGAGTCGTGTAAATAGTCTTCAAAAGGTGTCTTTGTTATGAAAACTGCAGTAATTACTGGGGCAAGCCGAGGTATTGGTTCAGAGTTTGTTGTCAGATTATTAGATAATGGGTGGCGCGTATATGCTGGTTATCGACAAGATATGCATCGACTAGACTTACTAGAAAATGAGAACTTGTTTACTTGTCAACTAGATGTGACAGATAATGTTTCTATTACGGCGTTTGCCAATACTATCGAGCACCGTGTTGATTTGTTAATTAATAATGCCGGAGTACCTGACGGCCGATGGCGCAACATCAAAGAAATAGATGATGAATGGGCTCTTGATGTCATTAATATTAACGCAATTGGACCAGTGAGGTTAGTACGTTCACTATATGATAAAATGGGTGGAAAATCCCTTTCCACTGTTGTTATGATTAGTAGTTTAATGGGTTCTATTGATGATTGTCATTCTGGTAGATCTTACGCTTACCGCGCCTCAAAAACTGCATTAAATATGTTCACTGTTGCTATGAAAAAGGAGGCTCTTGAAGATAACATTTCATTCTTGATCCTACATCCTGGGTGGGTAAAAACTAGGATGGGTGGAGAAAATGCCCCTGTTGAAATGGAAACTAGTGTTGATGGAATGATGGAACTTATTGGAAAACACACCCTAGAGGATTCTGGTCGATTTGTTCAATATGACGGTGTTGATTTGCCTTGGTAAAAGAAGCTGTGCCTCAACTAACTTTAGTGATTAAATCGAAGGCTGTGGACTTTTCAGAACTTGTTAATGGTGATGATAATAACTTGATTCAAACCCTATCGATGTTATGCTCATTTTACACTGTTGATGATTTGTGCTCGTTCTTATATTCTGATAAATTTCAATCTATGGACCATGAATTATATGAATTGGTTTTTGAAATGGGCCTTTATTCTGACCACCAAGTAACCTTAGATATAATCCCTAGAGGTAAAAATATGACTATTGATAATTCAAAATACCCCGTCTGCAATTCTCATCAATCACTAAAACAAGTTATTTCAGATTGGATGGTTGAGGTAACTAATTAGAAAAATAGTGAACAGCAGGTAAGGGAGCCGTCTGCGGCTCTTATTTCACTAAAATCTAGAATAATTGTTTCTAGATTTAGGTCCTTTAATGTTTGAAGTACCGTTGGATAGCCTTTAGCAACCAAAACTTTGTTGCCCGGTAGTCCTATTGTATTGCAACCATAGGTTTCTTCTTCAGGCATCCAAATAATACGTGAGTTTTCTGGTAGTTCACCAAAGGCATCTTTGGGTAAATAGCCCTCTGGTGCTAATATTATTTCATCTGTTGGAGTTGAGGCGATGCTTGTTAAGTGGAGTGCTCTATCTGGAATGTCGATTACTCTAAGTTCGTGTCCTAAATGAGAAAGTAAATCCCTTAATTCGTCGATTCCTAAATCGTTGGTTCTAGTTGACCGACCGACAAAAAAGATGTCCCCCAACCTAAGGATGTCCCCTCCATCCATTCTCGCATCGCCACTCATACGGCAAATCTGTGCGCCGCCCATTTTACTGACTAAAAAATCAGAAATTGGTGGTTGTTCAGCAACTCTTGATGGGTGCCCAGGTACTGGAAGGAGAACGTGCCCATCAACGATTACGGCTTGGTCTTCGACAAACAAACAATCTGGGTGGTTGTGGTCGGCTTCAAGCATTGTTACTGACACTCCGCACGATTCTAGTGCTTCGCGGTATTGTCGATGTTGTGTGTTAGCTAACTCGATATCTTTTGGGCCATTGCCAAAGAAATTAGCTAGTGCAGATTTGTATGAATTCGGAATGGCACGGACAAGCGCCCGGGTTTTTTGGTCCAAACGAACCGTTGCCATAGTCAAATCCCGAAGTTGTCCCCTCTTAATGCTTAGCCCAATAATGGAAAGTCATTTCCGGATGTGGGTAAATGAGACATTTTTAGGAGTTTTTGGCGTCTTCAACTAATGTTAATATATCCTCTTTGACCAAATCAATAATCCAGTCAAAATCACCCCACCAGATTCTTTGATTACCTTCATGATCTATTAGTACAGTCCCTGTTGAATGGTCTATGTTGTAATCTGCTGCTGATGGGTGATGTCTTCCCGAAGTGTTTGATTCCGTTTGATTTTCTTCGATTTTAAAACCAACATCAAAATCACTCCATACTTTATTCAATGTCTTCATTTCCTCTGAGTTTGCATCAGTATTTGACACTGTTAGGTGAGTCCAATTAGATTTGGTTCTGGTTTTCCAGTCTTCCATAATTGTGGTATTATCTCGCCATGGGTCGACGGTTATGGTAATGAATTCAATTAATTCTTGTTGTGACTCGTTAAGACTCTCTAAGATATACCTCATATTATAGGTCACGATTGGGCAAATATCATAGCAATTGGTGAATAAAAATGCTATCACTGTTACTTTGCCTTCTGTTTGATTTTTGAAGTTAAAGGTCTCATTATCACTCGTTATTAAATTAAAATCATTAGTTGCTTTTACTGGACTAATTAAATCACCGTGGAACTTTGATTCAAATTCTTCACTAGACCCGCCTAGACAACCTGATGAGAACATCATCAAGCAAACCAATAAAGCGAGTCTCTTTTCTAACATTATTTACCCTCAGACAGTAGTTCCTAAATACGGTATGTCAATATCTAATTGCATCACGTATAATCCAGTAGAAATGCATGAAGCATAAGTAATTCCGTTATGATGTTCTACAGCCCATAAAAACGGCACCCATGAGAATTCATAGAAATCTGATTCAAGAATTACCCCGTTATCTCCATGAGGTAAATACCATGCTACTGTCGCTTCAGAATAAGTGGCAAATTTATTATTGGGATTGGTTGGTGAAACAAGTGTCTCGATATCTAATACCCAAAGCCCTGCATGATAGTGTGAGATGTATAGCCGTCCATCCCATCCCCCGCCATGGCTTTGGTCGGTGCTCTCGTCGGTTTCAAAATATGCACTGTCAAGATTGTGGGGTGAAAATAGTAGCCACTCATCTCCATCTGGATTAATTGGGCAATCGGCACCATAACAGTGGTCTTCAGCCCATGGAATTTCCCAGTCCCGAACGAGTTTGGGTTCAAATCTTAATTGTCCATCGATCATTGTATAGTCAGTTGTATCTAATAGGTAAATTATTCCTGTGCCAACTGAAGTAGAAAGAACCTCAACTGCTGCTGTAGTCAAATGAACTGGTTCATCAGAATAGCCGACATGGGACAGGTCTAGCATCTCTGGGTATGGTTCTGCATAATGGATATAAGATACTCTTCCACCATTTTCGTTACCAGTTGTTCCACTATCTGGTTGGCCGTCTTCATCCAAATCTAAGAAATCCATCCACATACCTACTTCTTCGGCTCGCCAACGACACTGTACTGGATTGCCAACACCTGTCTTGCAAAGAGTCGCGTGAACTGCATATTCCTCTGGTGAGTTAACTGGATGAGGTACGTCAGTTACATCAGCGATTCTAAGTCCTGCTTCCCAATAACTTCCGTAGATGAATGTACGCCCATATCTTGGATCATTTTGGTCTTCCCCAGGCCATAGTTGAACTGTCATATCGTGAATGTAAATCCAGCCGCCGCGAGTGTGTTCCCAAGCAACTTCATATTCTCCAACTTTAATGATGGTGTGGCCTTGACCAGAGCCTGGTACTCCTGGAAGGTTTCTGGCTGCGGATCCATCAAGATTCATATGGGCAATGGTAACTCCACCACAGGCTTCGTCTATCGCATCATTACAAGCTTCATAATCTGGGTTTGCCACAAATAAATACCATTCACCATCAATCATATGAGTATACAAATTATGTGGGCCACTGGGGTGGTCAACGTCGTACCAAGAGTCGATATATGTTGGATTTGTTTTATC
>DUJK01000178.1 GCA_013329925.1 Candidatus Poseidoniaceae archaeon | reverse complement strand
TGACATGTCTTCACAAATGATGATATTATCACAGCAAACTGAAATTTTAAGCGAACATGGAATGCCAGGCGACTCTACCGAAATAGATCTCATACCAATTGATGGAACCCTTTCTTGGGACACAACTAGGGGAGGTATGTGGTACTCATCAACATGGAATAGCGACACCACATTTAGGATGAAAGGAGTATTGAATTTTGATGACACAATACAAGTAAAACATCCCGAAAGTAAGACCACATCAGTTTGTTTTGATGACCTTCGATTAGGACCTACAAAACCATTCATATATTCTATCCCGGATTACATAGAAGAAGTTATGATTAGTCCAAATCAAGGAATTGCATCGCCACTTGGACCTGTAGAGTTGAAAGTATATTCTGATAATCAGTTTATCGAAAAAATAGACCTAAATATTGGTTCCACCGTCAAATTAACTACTACTGAATTGCAATTATACAAAATTGAGTCTAGCCATGAGTTGAATGTACTGGCAAGTTTTGGCAACGGAGGGGGTACAATGTTTATGCCTGATAATCCTAGCCAAAGTGATTTTACTGGCAGGTCTTGGAGCATACCGATGGATCAAGGTTCCAACACACTACATATAATGAGTAAAACCTCTAATAAAGTTGAATTAATGGTTGATGCGCAACAAACTTCATACTTAGTTACCAGTGACTTAGACCAAAGAATGGGAGTTTCATGGACGCACACAATAAACTTAGATTCACCACAATTAGTATCCATTTCCACAAGTGCGCCATCACGACTTATTATGCTATCAACAAATGATAATTTGACTGGTAGTTTAACTCTTCAATCTACATCTGGCGCATTTATTGGCTCTGAATTCAATACACCTGAATTGTCTGGAAGTTTAGAACTATTCAATCCAAGTGATGAACTTGCTACTGTCACTTGGAAAGGAGGCGGAATTTCAATATTATCAGATTCAACCGTGATCATACCATGGCCACCTCAAGGTATAAGCGGTACTCCAATCATTGATTCAGACAAAGAAATAGCAGCATATTGGCATAATAATGATTCTAGTACCCAAAGTAATGGGATAAATATAATTCCGGCTAAAGATACTGGCTTTTCTTCAGGTAAATCTCATCGATATGACACCTTTTCTAGTAGCGGACTAGAATCTGTACACACTCAATTAGCAGGTTACAATACGAGGCTTAATTATTCGAATGGTAACTCTGTCAGCCACAACCTTACATTTACAGACCCTTTTCATAATTTACAAGTAAGCCAAGGGAGTCATAGTATCACTGTCGAAGAAGGTCACCCGGTTAGAGTACATAGGAGCACTGGAGACTCAGGATTAGTTCAATTAATGCATGATGGACAACAACGGTGTGTCGGAATTAATACTACTGCAAGCGGATGGATTACTACAGATTTGCCTTGGAAATCTATGTCTGGTCGCAGTGTTAGCCAAATCATGGAAGCGTGGATTGAAGGGGCACACCCTTCAAGTTACTCTGTTAATCTAATTGGCAATAATGGAAACACAGATTACCAAATAATCGCATCATCATGGATTTTTCATATATCTAGACTTACTTACTCATTCTCATCTTCGATAACTGGACTTGAGGTAGCGTATTCAAACGGTGCTGTAGTGACAAACCATCCAGAATTTTTACCTACTGTGCTGAAACAGCCAAATGATAGATCTGGTCCAGGGCCTAGATTTGCCGCAACTATTCCTGCATTAAATCCCACCGCAGATAGCTCTTCTGGTGCTGGGATAATGAATTTGGATATTGAATTAGCATATAGGGAATCGCTAGCATCGGACACCGCATATGAAGTAAGACGAGGATGGTACAGCCCATATGGTGAAGCGATTGCCAATTCTGCAGCCAGTGGACTGGATTCAAGTTTAGATTGGACTATTTACCCAGGCAGATTAGATCTGCTTAGTGATTATGTGGGATGGGTCCCTGACCCAAGTATTGGTACCTCGGAAGCGGTTTGGCATACCAATGGAGAACCGATTCAATTTAGTTTGCAACTATCTTCCCTAGATGTGACAATGACGGAGGCTGTTGAATGAACACTAAACTTTCGAAAACCAATGACATCAGTGGTGCGGCTACTGAACTTGGATATATCTTTACATTCTTACTTGGTGTAATGTTGCTATCAGTATTCAGTATCTGGACCTGGGATATTGAAACTGCAACCAGAGATAGATGGAATGAGCAGGCTGTAGAGATGAATTTAGATGATATTGCTGACGCCATTGAACGTGCTGATGAGGCAAGTCGATTAGGCGACATAGAATATTCTGAATCTGTATGGTGGAGAGCAACAGAAGCTGACGAAAACTTGTTTACATTACAACTTGCTGATAATTATTTAATTTTAGTTGATGAGGGAGGTTCACTAGATACACAAGTCTACCTTTCAGGTGCAGGTGCTGGTAACCATACCGGAACCGTTAATCTATCTGGATCTCAAATGGTGTGGATATGTCACAAAGATGGGGTCACAAGTATAGAGTTAGATAGGCCACAATGATTATCTTCCCATGACAGCGTTATGCACCCTGTTTTGTACCTCTCGCATTCTCGATTTAGCCCCAAGTTCACGAAATACCGATAGTGCTCTCTGCAAATATTCCATTCTGCGAGATTTTTCTGGAGCTACACTTCCTAAGCGAATTAATAATTCTCCGATTTGCATCCTAAGATCATTAGCCTCTGCAATTACTAAGGCCTCTCTGAAATGTTCCATGGCTTCATCATTTTTACCAGAATCCTGTAGAACCTCACCAAGCAAAATAGTTATGTCTACCATTGCTAATATATCTCCTTCTTCATTCATAGCATCCAATGCTTGAGAATAATGATGAGAAGCAACATCAAGATCACCAACTTTAGCATAATAGCGCCCTAAAACCGCTTGTGCCCTAGCATGCAGTTGCTTATTCTTGGATTTTTCAGTTTTGTCAAACGCTGTTAAGGCATGGTCTCTTGAACGGTCTATTTCCCCCAAATCCATTAGGGAGCGAGCGAGAATTAATTGTGAACTTATTAGTTCTGGATCATCATTTTCATCTAGTATTCTTTCAACTTCGCTGTAGGATTGTATCGCTTTAGAATTATCATTTTTCCTTCTTAGCAAATAGCCCATATTATTGTAACTTCTTGCCGCCCCTACAGCATCTTTTTGTTCGATATATATTTCAAGAGCCTCTTTATGCATACTAAGAGATTCATCTAAACTTCCTTGCTTTAAAGATATATCAGCAAGAGCAGACAGTGCTTCTGCTTGGATTGAATGATTTTTACCTTTGAGTGCTTGCTCTTGAGCAGAGCCAAATGCAACCTTTGCTTCCTCAAAACGACCTAGAAGAGATAATATTTCTCCTTTGAATTGCAACATATTTGCTAACATGTCTTGAGGAATACCATCAAGTGTGATTGAGTCAATTAATCCAAGTAATTCCATGTGTCCTTGAGAAATTAATGTACGGCCATCTTCTACAATCAGACCTGCGGCTTCAACCATATTATCAGAACTTAGTAGGTGAAAAATTAGTTCAATTGTGTAACCAGGTGTTTGACTAGATTTCTTGTACCAATTGCTGCATTTTGCATGTAGACCGATTTTTGTTTGTTCATCTATACTCCTTAACAAAAATTCTCTAATCAAATCGTGAACATCATAAATTTCTGAATCCACCTGTCTTGCTAGTCCTTGTTCAACTAGTGAATCTAGAGTATCGATGTCTAGTTTTTGCTCGGCTAAGGCATCAATAGAAACTGGTTCTCTAAAGATAGATAACACTGATAAGACTCTTTTCTGTTCTGCGCTTAATTTGGAAAATATCTCGACTGTAACATAATTCTCTAATGTCTCATGAAATGCTGTGGCAGAAGCACCCCGATTGATTAATTCTAACACTAATGGGTGCCCTCTTGAGATGCCATGAATGTATAACCATTGTTCATCTTGCAAATCTGTGAAGCTGCTTAACAACTTTCTACCCGAAAGTGAATCTAATCCGTCTAAAGGCAATACAAGACTGGCAATTCTACCCTCAGCATCCTTAGAAGGTACGACAGGCTTGAAAGAGCGGGAAAACAATACAAGACCTATTTTTTCTTCACTACCAAGTAAACCTAGAGCCATTGCCTGAAATATCTGGTGGAGAGTCGAATCCGAAACTTTGTGGAAATCGTCAACAACAATTAGAGTAGGAGTTCCTTCTAAAGCATCAATCAACAAATTTGCTGCTTCTGCTGGTTTAGGTACTGGCGTTGTGGCAATATAATCAGCAAATGTTGAGTCCCCAATATTAGCCAACCATTCACCGACTGATTCTAAAAAAGACCTAGATCCTTCCCAATCTTGACACCTATGATAGAGAAGGTTTCTTCTATGCATGAATCGCTCAATCAATTTACTTGCCATCGTAGTCTTACCAATACCTGCAATACCTGGCACAAGTAGCGTCGTTGCTCTTGCTTCAAGCAGATTATACATATTGTCAAGTTCATTTTCCCTGCCATAAAAATGCCTTAGTCGGGGTAAATCTCCAAGTGATGTAACTAATTGTTTCTCGACATGTTTAGACAAATCACGCTCTATCAAATCAGCAGATAGTGTTCTTGAATCTATTATACAATTATCATCCATATACCGGATTATGTCAACTGATCTCATACTAAATGGTAGAATAGTATTTATTTCCCCTAAAGTAGTAGATTCTATTTTGCCTTCTTCCAATATACAGCGTAATGAAAATGAACGTAATTCATTCCAAGTATCCTCTGCTAATGTTTTCCCTGAATCTGTCAAAAAATATGCCTTCCTTTTTCTTGAAACACCTTTAACGTGCGCTTGTCTTTCAATTAGAAGACCCTGGTCTTTCAAACCCGCAATTGCTCTAGGGACATTCGAGCGCGCGATTGCTACGGCATTTGCAATACCCATCTGTGATAATGAGAAAGGTACCTCTACACTATTTTTATAATCTGAATAATCTAGTAAATGCAGTAAAATACGTTCTTGAACGCCTGGTTTTGTACTTGGCATATCAATCACCTAATTACTGGTTCTTGTGTACATAATTTGGATCTGGAACCCATTGGTTTTGTTCAGCATTCCACAGCCAACCTGGATGTTGAGATGTTTGTTGTGGAACTGATGCTTGTTGCTGTGCTGGCTGAACAACTGCTGGTTGTTGAGTTGTCGTTGCCTGTGCCTCTATTGCTGGCACTGTTTTTTGTTTAGCCCATGCATATGGATCAACAGAAGTCTCTTGCATGCCGGTCAAATCATCTTCATCATCATATTCTTCAAAGGTAAAGAAGAACATACCAACTGCTACTAGCGCAATTATTATTACGATTCCAATGATGATGTATAACAGTAAATTGCTACTATCTTCTGCAGACTTGGTAGTTACAGAAAATTGTGCGTCACTGCCGGTGTCATCAGCAAATATTTGACCATCCATTTCGAAAACTATCTCTCGATTATCTTTTGAACCAAGTTGACTGGCACTAATTTGCATACTCCAAGTTCCGTCACCTAGAACTCTGGTAGAATTTATCATTTGACCGGAGCTTGAATCAAACCTGGCTTTTACTAAGCTGTCTGGTAAACCTTGCCCACTAAAAATTGCCGGATTAGAATCTGAAACTACACCACTGTTTTCTCGTACTACCTCGAATGAAACTTGTTTAACCAGAACATTGACTGATCGAGACACTTCGAAGAGGTCACTACCATCTGTAGCAATGAATTTCAATCCAACCAATGACCATGAATCTATACCATCTGACCTTGTTGTTGGCGGATTATAGGTTGCTATCCCTTCGGATGATATTGACATATAATCATAATATAGATCATCTGTCGATATACTTGGATCGTTGTAAACATTGAATCTTAGTAAACCTCCTTCAGGGTCGGTAAAATAAGCAGTTAGATCAAATACAGCCCCACTTCCGCAACGGTCTAGGCTCTTAGAATTTGCATCACAATAGATTACTACGGTATTTGCCCAGCCGTCTGGAGTAAAAGTTGGAGGGGAATTATCTACCGAATTATCAATGGTGATAAACCTCGATTCTTCAATCGAATACGACTCCCCATCAAATGACCTCACTACAATCTCATACATTGAGTTATGAGCTACATTGTTAGTTTTCCATACAGAATTAGTATTCCAAGAGGTGTTAAACTCACCATTTTGAATTTGGTCTTGTGTTATAGTAATGGTATTTGCTGCGGAACCGCTATCTCTGCCATTCTTGTAAATATCAATGTCAACTCTGGTTATTAATCCATCATTATCCCAAACATAACCAGAGATTGCTGTAGATTCACTGCCTCTGACTACGGAGTTTTGTAATGGATAGTCAAGAGCAATATTTGGTTGAGCATTTTCGTTCACTATCTTCAAATTTAGAGTTATTACGTCACAAGTTTCATCGATAGTGTCATCTTTACAAAAATCACTATCTGCGGCCCAAATCCTAAAAGTATAATCTCCAGTAGCATAAGTGAGATAATTCCAATCATACTGCCAAGCTGAAAGAGTCTCGCCTACAGATGGAGTCAAAGCAAATTTTGAGATAAATTGTGGGTTTGAATCTTCGATTAGTTCAAACCATATTTCCTTTATGTCGTTACCATTAACACCAAAGTACGGATCACTTGCCGTACCACTAAATGACACAACTGGTCCTTTTGGAGAATTCGAATTATGTTCTGAATTTTGAGCAGGTGTATTAACCACTACTGAAGGTGCTTCAAGATTAAGTTTGTACCTTTTGACAGTAACTGGAGAGTAGTCAAGACCATCATAAGACCGTACTCTAAAAGTCACATCGCCTTCACCTTCTGGATAATCTGACATATTATATTCGAATGCCCAGGTGCTAAACGGGTAGGAACCTTGAGTTATTTCACCGCCGGAATTGGAGGTGTCCACCGCCGACAACCATACTTCTGAACCAGGAGTTTGAATTTGAACATCCTCAATAATACCGTACTGCTTCTGTTGAGCAATTAAATCGCTTGCATATGGTGGGGCTTGACCATCCCAAGCAGTACCAGATAATCTAACAATACGAGCAAAAGAGGTCAATTCTGGTTGCTCAACAGTAACGCTTGGAGCAATGTTGACTAGATTAATAATATCATCAACAGGTCCGTTGAGAACAAAACCATATTCCATAGTTCCTTTACCAAATTTGTATGCTTCGACACTGTATTCTGGGATTTCACGACCATTTGCGCAATCAGGATCATTTTCGTCAGTAAGTGTATCACCATCATTGTCATATCCATCTGAGCAGGTATTTTCATCGAGGGTTTCTGTAATTGCAGGTGGACCAGGGCTAATTAGGACATCAACATCTTGTTCCCCTAC
>DUJK01000046.1:21435-24107 GCA_013329925.1 Candidatus Poseidoniaceae archaeon | reverse complement strand
GAGACCGAAGCATTGAAACTTGCTGCCCGCGCCCTCCACGCATCAGGACAGCGCGATGCAGCCTCCGGCAACGGAATGGATCTTGCTGTCATAACCAAAAAAGATGGATTTGTTCTTCAGACTGAAGACCAAGTAAGTAAACTTCTTTCTTGATTTTTATTCCCGCAGTTTACTGCATTGTGTTCGACACATGTGTTGTTAGATTGCGGATAAGCAGGTGGTAATGTGCGTCTCACATTCAAAGAACTAAAAGATGAAATAAGTAAAATTGTGCCCAAGTCAATTGATTATAAAGTTGATTTAGAAGCAGGCAATATTGCCATTGTTACTAATGAACCACAAAAATTTGGCGGTGGTGACGGTCTTGTTGGCAAAATCGCTAAGAAAATAAAAAGAAAAATCAAAGTTCGTCCAGATTCTAGTATTGTAAAATCAGAACAAGATGCTAAGTCGATAATAGAGTCGATAATTCCAGCAGAAGCAGAAATTTCACAAATTTACTTTGACAGTTGTTTCAGTGAAGTTATCATTCAGTGTAAGAACCCCGGAGAAGCAGTGGGGCGTAGGGGGATTAATGTCAACGCGATTAGAGATAAAGCTGGATGGATACCTATTGTTGAGAGAACCCCTCCCCTCTTATCAAAAACCGTTCATGACATTCGTGGCTACAGGCAAGTAAATGCTGAAGAAAGACGTAAGTTGCTAAAGAATTTTGGCTTAAACATCCATCGCCCAAAGAGACCAGGCTCGATGTGGGCTAGAGTGACTGCTTTAGGGTCATACAGAGAAGTCGGTAGAGCATGCCATTTAGTCACTACTAACGAATCTCGTATTATGATAGATGTGGGAGTGAATGTAGCAAATGATAATGATCCGATGCCATTTTTTAATGCACCAGAAGCGTTGCCAGTGGACAAACTCGATGCGGTTATTTTGACACATGCACATCTAGATCATGCTGGAATGTTGCCAATTTTATTCAAATATGGTTATCGTGGTCCAGTTTACTGCACCCCTCCGACAAGAGATTTGATGTTGTTATTACAAACTGATTATCTGAAAATTGGTGGTTCTGAAGGAAAAATGGCACCATATAGCATGGAGGATATTCGTACTTGTCAAAGACACGTTGTTGATGTGGATTGGGATCAAACTACAGATATTGCACCCGATATTAAGATGACATTTTCTAATTCTGGTCATATCCTCGGTTCATCTGCTGTACATCTACACATAGGAGACGGTAAGCATAATTTATTGTTTAGTGGTGACCAGAAATATGAAAAATCTTGGTTATTCGATGCAGCAAACACACGTTTTCCGCGTGTAGAATCTCTTGTTTTAGAATCAACATATGGCTCAGAAGGTGATTATCAACCATCTCGACAAGAAGCAAATCAGGAATTAAAGGACATAGTCTCAAGAACATTAAATCGAGGTGGAAAAATGGTATTTCCAGTGTTTGCAGTCGGTCGAAGTCAAGAAGTCATGATTGCTATCGATGAGTTGTTTCGTTCTGGAACAGTCAAGCCTGTTCCAGTTTGGCTGGATGGCATGATTCAAGAAGCCACAGCGATACATGCAGGTCACCCTAATTATCTTACCAATACACTTCGCAAATCTTTGCTCAAAGATGATGGAGGTAATCCATTTAGCAACGAGTGGTTCCGCCCAGTAAAGAGTCGTGATTTACGAGAAAATATTCTCATGGACCCATCGCCTTGTATCGTGTTAGCTACTTCAGGAATGATGAACGCAGGACCTGTTGTAGAATACTTCAAAAATTGGGCACACAGTAAAAGGAATTCCTTATGTTTCGTAGGTTACCAAGCCGAAGGAACTTTGGGCAGGAGATTGCAGAAAGGTTTCAGCGAAGTTCCTATGGTCATCAATGGTCAAACTGAAATTGTCAAAGTAGGTTGTGAAATGGCAACAATAGACGGTTTTTCAGGACATTCTGATAGGAGACAACTACTGGAATTTGTTGAACAACTTAATCCAAAGCCGCGTAATATTATTTGTCACCATGGTGATTATTTCAAGTGTAATGAATTGGGTCACACATTAAGAGAGCGCTACAAATGCCGAACCTATGCTCCAAAAAACTTGGAAACAATAAGGCTGCTGTGATCACATAAGAGGTATGTCGATGTCACTATCCAATGGGTTTGGTATCTCCGAAACCTCATCAATTTCAGTATTTTCTGAACTTTTTGTACTATAAGTTCCTATAACTCCAGCTGTAGAAGTTTGTTTGTAGTCATCAGTGGTATTTTTTTCAAACAAATTCCAAAACACAACTGTGATTGTGAGCACTAAGAAGATTAAAAAAACGATAGATGTAGAAGTGGTGCCTCCTTCATTTCCAACAACTAATCCGATGATAATGAGACTTAATGCGAATACTAGAATCACCCCTCTGTATCTCGCAACCATGTTCTGCGATAACCATTTCATTCAAGAACCTCTTGCGACTGGTGGTGCACATGAAGCCGGGAAGGGTGTCTCGAGGAAGTCAAGGTTGGTTGATGACTGCAGTTGCTCCTTGGGGAGAAAATGCTGAAGATGCCTATGACCAAGGATTAGTAGAGTTGGGTCTAGGGGATACTAGACTAATTGAGGTAAAAGGTGCAATGTTACCCCTAAATTTTGAAGCAACTCCACCACGTCCA
>DUJK01000046.1:20682-21065 GCA_013329925.1 Candidatus Poseidoniaceae archaeon | reverse complement strand
GGTTCCAGCGCTTGTGCCGGGGTTGCTTGGGCATCTTGTGTAACTCCCGAAGGCGATGAATGTGCAGTAGTAGCAACCATCTCTACAGAAATGGACTATGAAGAAACCACGCTTTTACTTAGAAGGAATCTTCAGAGAAGATTGGCATCTAGAGATCTAGAAGTAATCACCTTTGATGTGGCGGTGGATGAAGTAACGGCTGGGGCTGAACATCATGGAGTCGCTATGGCAGCACTTATTTTACCAAATTCACTTTCACTGGGTGGCAGAAAATCCTCAGGTCCAATTAGAGGAGGTCTTACTGTCCCAGAGGATAAAAAGCAGAAGAGAGTTGATGTCAAAGCACCAGCAGCGCCAGCATTAAGGCCTGGAAGTAAGAGAAG
>DUJK01000046.1:15719-20342 GCA_013329925.1 Candidatus Poseidoniaceae archaeon | reverse complement strand
TTCAGATTTCAGTCTTTGATAGTCATTTTGAATAACCGCCGCCGGAATTTGTCTTCATGGCAGATACTTGGAATGTGTTCAGATGTCTTGCTTGCAATAATTGCCATGGGAGGAAAACTAGTGGTCATTCTTGTCCTCACTGTGGTCAACGGATTGGTGAATCAACACCTGTAGTTGACAAAGCTGCCAATCCAGGTGAGTTAAGGATGAAAGTTATTTTAGCAAATACTCCTCCTGAACTTAGGGATTCTTTAGCCAAGCAATTAAAAAAAGCAGAAAGTTTAGTCCAATCTGCGTTGTCATTTAATCCCAAAAAAGGTGTCCAAATTCTTCGTGAATCATTAGATTCTGATGGTATCTTATCACTTTCAGAAGTACAAAAAAATTTTACAAAGAAAGGATTTGAAAAATCAGTCATTGCATTTCTAGAAATGGCAGAGGCTGAGGGATTAATTCTCCGTTTGGATGAGGGTTTATGGCAATTTCTTGAGTGAAGTTGATAACAGTGAAGTCGTGGCAAAACACAACGGGCGTATGGGTTAGTTTGGCCTATACTCGGGCGTTTGGGACGCTTGGACCCAAGTTCAAATCTTGGTACGCCCACCATTTTACTGATGCTCAGTCTTTGAGTGTACCCAAATTATGTGGTAGCCAAATTGTGTTTTTACAAATTTAGTAGGAGTTTGATCAATATCTGTTGCCCAAACAGCTTTTTCGAAATCGATTGCCATTTGCCCCTCAACAAATTCACCCAAATCACCTTTTTTGGCCCCACTGGGGCAATTAGAATATTTCTTGGCCAATTTTTTGAACATCCGCAAAGGATTTTTGGCATTAGTAATTTGTTCGATGAGCTCTCTTGCTTCAGGCTTATGCCCTACTAGAATGTGCCTCACATGAGCACTTCGTGGTTTATTTCGTTTGTCGTGCCTGCGCATTTTTCCTCAACTCTATTCTTGTTTTTACGGCCATTCTATCAAAAACATGAGCAGCCATCCAACTTATTCCTACTAGGAATAATATGCCACTGGTACTATTGGCAATCTCCCTTTCTAAATCTGTACTTATCGATGGTATAATGGCAATCCAACCGATTGAATATGCTACCAAAGAAAATATACTATGTGGCACAACATTCCGATTAAACAACATTGACAAACATCGTTTATGCAGCATAACGAACATCATAATACCCACCGAAAATAGAAAACTGAGCATTTTCAAATTAGACTTTTCATTTCCGTATATCGATTTTACAGGCACCTCAATTACGCTAAATGAGCGTTTTGACAATTCGATTAGCCAATAGTTTGGGTATCCATATTTTTCCCAAGATTTTGCCCAATTCCACTCTTCGAGAATTTGGTGACTGGTTGCGGTATAACCGCATTGTGGATCACTAACTGCTGTACCTGAGGCTAGAGTTGTCAAAAAAGCAAGAATCTGGCTAGCAAATCTTCTAACTTTTGGCATATTACCTAATCCCTCTGGGTGAATAAATCGGTTTCCTTTGACATAATCACATTGTTGCTCAACAATTGGATTAATCACCCTAACCAAGTCTTCAGGGTCCATCTGTCCGTCACCAGCCATTACTGCACTAACAAATGGTTTTGGACAAGTTCTCAGCATTTCCAGATGCCCGGTATCAATTGCAGCACCAACCCCCTTTCCTTCAAGGCGAATAACCGTCAAATTATACGATTGGTCTTGATAGTTGTTAGCTACTTTTGAAGTACTATCAGATGAACCATCATCGACCACTACCACGGAATCTACAAAAGTTGGTAGTGTGTCTAGAACCGTGCCAATAAATAATTCCTCATTTTTGGCTGGGATGACTACACCTACATGCCATCCTTTGTGCATGGTAGGGCTAAATTGTCAATAGTCATCAACATAACTTAACGGCGCTTGATTAAACTATCAAAAAATGTGTGAAAGTATGGAAATCATACGCAGGGTATAAGTTCAATTGGTTTGGTATGTGGAACGTGACTGAGGATAAGTTGCGGATAGTTTATGTCGGAAGGGACATTGAACTAAGGATTATATCGTTGTTAGTTAGAGCACAAGAGATATCTCAAGAAGTGGTCTTTGTTGATCTTGGTTCTAGTGATTCAACTATTGAACTAGCAGAAGAGTTTGGTTGCCAAGTACTAAATTATGGCGACCAATTAAACGCATGTGATTTAGCTAAATTTATTACTAAATCTTCACTTTCAAGCGGTTATAGCAACCTAGTGATATCTATCACCCAAGACTGGAAATTAAGAGAATTACCAGTAATTGTAAATCGGTCGAGGGAAGGTTGGGACCTTTATTTTTCATTTGTCAAAAACGATAAAGCAGAAAAAATTAATGAGGATGATTTAGTAATTTCTTCATTAGAGATAGACCACCTTTTCCTTTCATCTAAAGGTTTACTTGGTTTAGCTGATTCTACCGAATTATCAACTGCAATGAACTTTTCATCAGACTTCAAAATACGGGTTATTGAATCTTCAAGTCTATTGAACTTACCACAAAGAGAATCTCTAGCCTCAGCCTCAAGGTTTGCTCAGTTATTTTACTGGATGCTAGAAACTAAGCATCCGTTATTCCTATTTGGCATCCCAGGAATAGTATTATTTGTTTTAGGTTACAAATTATCTGGTAATGTTGTTGATACTTTTAGTGAATTAAATTCTGTTTCAATCGGTGTCACATTAACTACTATTGCCATGACTTTGATTGGTCTATTTGCCATGATGGTAGCGATTATTCTTTACATCATGGGCAAACAAGTCGAACAAATTCAATCCCAATACAACTGGAATAATAGAGATGTAAAGCAACTTAAGTAGGCCTTAATATGTCGAATTTTCGTTATTTAGTGTGTTTGGATATGGACCGGGTCTTGGTTGACCACCTTTCAACTTGGCAATTTGTATATGATAAATTAGGCATCTCCAATGATGAATCATTTGAACTTTATAATCAAGGTCTCTTGAACGAGTGGGATTGGATCAAATTGGATATTGCGTTAATTAAAAGTAGCATTAAAGATCGGAAAATTACTGATTCTGAATTACGTTCTTTAATGGAAGGAATGCCTATGATGGAAAATTGGCATTTATTAATTTCAGAATTGATAAAAGATGGTGCAAAGATTGCGATTGTTTCAGGCGGTCTACAACAGACAGCCAGAGATATCGCAGCGCAATTCCCCTCAAACCTGCCATGGCGAAGAAGATGGGGCGGAATTGACCGATTTACCGCAGAACGATTTGGTGATGGTTTTGACTCAAAATTATCAGTTTTCACCAATGGTTGGTTACGTGGAAATCAATTATCCAATGGAATGTATGAGTTAGATGATTTTGGACGTTATCAAGTTCAGATGAACGGCAAAGGAGCAATCGTAAAAATGTTGCAAAGGCGTTATAATATCGCAAAAAGTAAGACCGCTGCTGTTGGTGATTCTGCAGGAGACATTGGGATGTTTCAAGAATCTGGCTTGGCAATATGCTTCAATCCGTGGGATAAAAGGCCAATAAAATACTGTGATGAAGTAATCAAAGAGAAAGATTTGTCATTAGTATTGGATTTAATTAAAACAAAAATGAATAGTTAGGTGGTGGTAAATTGGTAATTGATGACATTTATTTCATGATCTCTTTTTGCCCACATTGTGGCTTTATGCTAGGTGAATTTCTGCCTGGTATAGAATGTCCCGAATGTGGTGAAACAATTATTTGATGATACGTTGAATGGATACACCATTAGTTTTGACAAAGTCAATAATTCGATTAATATGTTCAGTGTCTAAATCTTCTGGAGAAAATACTCCCGAATGTGACAGTGCCGATTGCTTATTTGGTTTGTTAAATAGTTCAAGAAAACACGCAATTGTGACTAAACCTGTACTTCTAGCCATTGAACTAAAACCATCTTTGCCGGTATCAGATATTATCCAAGTTACAGTTTTCTCAACATAATGTACGGCTATTTCCATCCAAGTAAACTCATCACGCTGTTTATCAAATTTCCACGCATTCAGTAACTCCTCCTCTGTTAATTCACCCGCTAATTCAACCCATTTTGCGATATGTCCAGGCCATCTTACAGTGTATTCTTTCATATTTCTACTAAGGTTTGACACTAGTAGACTTCTCAGCCCATCAGTTAGGAATGCTTCCATTTTACCAAAACCATCTACTTCAATAAAATGCTTTTCTGTCAATGCTGGAACAGTTTCTATTTCCCCCTCAACTAAAATTCTTGCTGGCCTAGTATATTCTTCTATGACGTCAGAAGGAGAAAATGGAGCCATGTATGACCATGTGTCATCGGGAGACTGCGGATTGCCGCCGACTTTGATTGTAGCAGATAAAATATTTTCATCTTCTAAAAATTCCTTTTTAATTATCATGTTAGATAGGCCTGGTGCTATTCCAACATCCCATATCATTCGAACCGAATTTTCTTTAGCAAGTGAATTATGTTGGCTCGGGTCTTGCTCGGTAAATGCCAAATCAACAATATCAATGCCACCTTCAATCAATACTGTGCGCATTTGTTCACCTATACGCCCGGGTAGCATGTTTACCGCTATTTTGGCTTCTGGCATTTGACTTAGCA
>DUJK01000046.1:0-15395 GCA_013329925.1 Candidatus Poseidoniaceae archaeon | reverse complement strand
AAATACATCGCCTTCTTGGAAACTAACTTGTGGATTATTTTTCACATGTTCAGGAATGTTAAGGTCGATGACATGAACTTGTAAGCCTAGTTTGGTTAATTCATTGATGACAAATTCGCCAACTAGTCCACTACCTAATGCAATAGCATCATACATTTTACCACCTCAAGGAGTAATTCTTCGTGAATCTCTAGGGAATGGTATTACTTCTCTAATGTGGTCTGCCCCAGTTAACCAAGAGCATACTCTGTCAACACCCAGTCCAAATCCACCATGTGGGACTCCACCGTAAGTTCGTGTGTCGATGTAAAATTGGTATGGCTCCCTTGGTGTCCCTTCTTCATCAATACGAGCCAGAATTTCTTCTTCTGACCATGTTCTTTCGCCACCACCGATAATTTCGCCATATCCTTCTGGCGCCAGTAGATCATGGCACAAAACATAATTCTCATCATCCGGGTCAACACGGTGATAGAATGGCTTAGCTATCTTAGGGTAATGGGTTAGGAAATGAGGTACATCAAAGTCCTGGGTCAAAACCTTCTCCTTGGAATAATCTAAATCTTGTCCCCATTCAATTTCAACTCCCATACCTTGCAGTGTTTCTACCGCCTCATCATATCTGATTCTTGGGAACTTTGAATCTGCATAACGAGCAATTGTTTCTAGGTCTCGGTCAAGAGATTCCAATTCTGCACTTCGTTCTTCCAACAGTGTATTGGCAATTTTTCTTACTACGCCCTCACCATAACTCATAATTTCATGATTATTAGCCCATGCAACTTCCATTTCAGCATGCCAGAACTCAGTTAAATGCCTTCTAGTACGAGATTTTTCGGCTCTAAATGATGGGGCAATGGTATAGAGCCTTTCAAGGGCGGGCATAGCCGCTTCAGCGTATAATTGCCATGACTGGGTAAGATAGGCTTTTCTCTCTGGATTCTTTTCAGTAGGGAAATATGGTACTTCAAAAAGTGTTGAGCCACCTTCAACAGCCCCTGCAACAAAATTAGGAGCTTGATATTCAATGAAATCCTGATCTCTAAAATATGAGTGAATTGCACCAAAAACCGAACTTCTAATTTTCAGCATCGTGGTCATCCTTGATGTGCGAAGATACAGGTGACGATTGTCTAACAGAAACTCAGTTTCTCCTCCATCTGCCGCAGCCATTGCTGATTCAGTAATCGGGAATGGCGTCTCTGGATTTACCGGACCAATAATTTCTATAGATTGAATTACTAATTCATATCCGCCATCAGCTCTTTCGTCAGGATTTACTACACCATTGATTATGATTGATGATTCTATTAGTGCAGACTTTAATTGCTCAAAAGCATCTTCTCCCAACGTATCCTTTTTCCCAACACATTGTATTGACCCAGTGGAGTCTCTAAGGACTAAAAAGCGGATTTTATTAGAGCCACGCGAACGCTTTATCCAACCTTTCAATTCAATATTTTGACCATCAAATTTACCTTCAAGTACATCCGAAATCCAAATTGTCTTCATATCCTCGCCATTACTCCGTATAATGTCCGGTAATTGAAACTCACCCTTCAACAGACAAACTTAGATTCAAAATGACTGTTTAATTGTTTAATTGATAGAAAACCTCAAACTAGTCACTAGTAACCATATTTCATGCAGAAGGTGGTAGTCTATGCAATTGGCGGCAATGCATTGCAAAATCCATCTTCGACAAAATCGGGTGAAGCCGAGGAAACTCTGGCCAGAGTTATGAGTGATGTAGTAGATTTATTAGAATCGGGTTGGAGTGTGATTCTCACCCATGGAAACGGTCCGCAAGTAGGGCATTTGATGGAAATGGACGAAAATTTCTCGCACAGCATGGATAGTTGGGTTTCAGCAACACAAGGGATGATTGGTCACTCTTTAGCGTTAAATCTTGATTCTATTTTGATGAAGAGGCGCCGACCAGAAAGAACAGTTTGTATTATCACTAGAGTTGAGGTCGATATTAACGACGCAGGATTTCAACTTCCAACAAAACCAGTAGGTCCTATCTTGTCTGATAAAGTTGTGATGACTGCTGATTGGGATATTGCAGAAACAGCCAACGGGCCAAGAAGGGTCGTGGCCAGTCCTCTACCAATGAATGTTTTAGATATTGAAGTGATTAAAAAATTAGTCGAACTAAGAGCCGTAGTTATCTGTGGAGGTGGGGGAGGGATACCAGTTGTGAAGCAAGAAAACCACTATGTTGGTGTCCCCGCAGTAATTGATAAAGATCGCCTCTCATCTTTAATCGCAATAAAACTAAGCGCTGATGCATTAATTATTTCCACTGCTGTTGATTCTGTAAAGACTGGTTTTGGAACTCCAAATGAAAAGTCACATCAACAACTCACAATTGACCAGTGCGAACAATACATGGAGCAAGGAGAATTTCCTAAGGGGTCTATGGGTCCAAAGATTGGTAGTTTAATGGAAGCATGTTTACACAATCCTGCTCTTACCGCAATATTATGCCAGCCAGGCGATGCTTTGAAATCTCTTCGAGGGGAATCAGGAACAACAATAATGTCCAAGTGAAACCACAGATTGATAAATCGGTTGCTCTTGGTCGAGATTATGACAGCAATAGAAGCAAACGCACATTGTGATGGACCATGTGGTGTATATGACCCAGCTAGCGCAAGAGTAGCAGCAGAAGCAGTACAATCAATGACTAAAAAGATGCTAACTCTAGCAGCCAATCATTCAACAGATTCTGGTTCTGCAACTTACATCAATACCATGAGTAGATATGCGGCAATCAAAGAAGAAGAAGCACATAAGTGCAAAGAAGAATTATTGGTCTTATGGACTGACTTTTTCAAGCCGCAACACTTGGAAGCCAATCCAGACCTTCACAACGTGTTTTGGCAGGCTGCTAAACTATGCAGTGCGTGCAAGGTTGAGGTTTCCTCAGAACATGCGCAAGAACTTATGGATGCTGTAGAGGCAATCCATAACATGTTTTGGCAAGTAAAAGGGCGAGAAGTCCCTTGGATTCGCGCTAGTTGATTTTATGGAAAAATTATCTGTCACCGTTCGGGGTGATAGTATGTGGCCTACCCTCAAAGATGGCGATGTAGTTACCGGTAATTCTTATCAAGGTGAGACTGTCCTAGAAGGGCAAATTATCGTTTTCACTAGTCCATTTGACAAAAAGAATATTTTGATAAAGCGGGTGAAGTCTATAGTTGAGGATTTGTTATTTGTCGAAGGAGACAATCCAGACCCTAGCGCCAGTAATGATTCTCATAATTTTGGTTCTATCAATATCTCTACCGTAATCGCAGTTTTGGACTAGCGGGCCTGACGGGGTTCGAACCCGCGACCGACGGATTAAGAGTCCGTCGCTCTACCTGACTAAGCTACAGGCCCACTTCGCCCTGCCACACTTCGTATTTAATTATTCATCGAAGAATTTCTATTCAACAAGTCTACCTTTTGGATTAACCAGTAATTCTACACCACTATTGTTGGCTAAGATTACCGCATCGCACATTTCATTGAATAACCCAACTTGGACTACGCCGGCTATTTTGAGAACTTCGATTTCAGTTTGATTTGGATTTGTTAAGGTAGGACCACAATGGGCATCTGCGATATAATTCCCATTATCGGTGATTACTGGATTATCACCGGACATTCGACAATTAACTCGGCAATCAAGTAAGCGGGAAAGTTGTCTAATAGTTGCCTCGAATGAAAATGGTGTAATTTCTATTGGTAACGGAAATGCCCCAAGAGCATCTACTTGTTTTCTTTGATCTGCTACAACAACCATTGCCTTTGATTCTTGAGCGACTATCTTTTCTCTTAGTAAAGCAGCACCTCCGCCTTTAATTAAATTAAATTCAGGGTCAAATTCATCTGCGCCATCTATAACAATGTCCAAATGTGTACAATCAGATAATTCAACAAGCGGTATTCCAACTTCAATAGCAAGCTTTTGTGTGGCTAGAGAGGTTGGTACTCCAACAATCTCCATACCTTCCTCGGCAATCATTCTACCTAATTCAAGTACAGTATATTTGACAGTTGAACCAGTTCCTAAACCAACTTTCATACCAGATTTGACGTATTTACAAGCTGCAATCCCTGCTTGCTGCTTGAGTTGTTCAACCTTGTCCATGGCTGTTGACAAATAAGCAGGCTATTGAGTATTGCGTTTGGCTATTTTTCGGATTTTATGGAGAAAGGTTTTGACCTGTGATATTTCGTACTCTTCTCATGGGGGGCACAGTGGGCGGCAAAGTTTTGGCAATTACAATGCTCCTGATATTCGCAATCTCTACCCAAAGTTATTATTTTGATAATCAAGAAGAACAAGTCATTGAAGAAATCATCACTAATCAAGCAACTCCACTTGGTCAGTCAACCACTGTGTCAATTGGTTCATATCCTGATGGTGCAGTAGAGAAAGTTTCTGTGGCAGTGCCAGACGGCCAAGTAGTTCAAACTATGAGTGTTGATATGGAGCCATCTGCGCTGTCTACCTCTACAGCTTATTCATTCACAGATGCTAGTGATTTCTCCAGTTCAAGTTCATTTCAAGGTGTCAATGTAAATACCAGTTCTTTGTCATTATTACCACAAGAATGGTCATGGGATTTTGAAAGCGGTACATTTGGACCTGAATGGACATTAGGGGGAGTATCAAACTGGCAAATTCAAAACACTAGAGTCTTATCAGGCTCCCAAACCGCGAAGGCAGGCACAATTTCAAGCAGTCAAGAAACATCTATCAGTTTAGACGTATCTAGTATTCCAGCAGGGTCTGGGGAATTTTTGTATGAGGTATCTTCAGAAAGTAGTTTTGATTACCTTGTATTCTGTATTGACAATACCGGATGCACAAGGTCAAGTGGCTATAATCAACGCTGGTCTGGAGTCACTAGTGGTACACACTCTTTCACAATCGCAGCAAATGTTCAGACTCTAACTTGGAAATATGCCAAGGATGGTAGTGTGAATTCAGGTTCTGATACCGCTTGGATTGATGATATTACAATCACCCCCACTGGCGGCGCTGGAAACGGTATCGGTTCTTGGATATCTCCTGCTTTTGGTCCGTCTTTAAGCGGCCAAGGAGAGCCTAGGTCCTATGGTTTCATGTACATGGATGCATACATACCTGTCGATTCTGATTTTGAATGGAGTCTATTGGATGCATCCAATGACCAAATAATACCTGGTTTTAGTGAACTTACAGTTACAGAAATGGATTTTGGTATTCTAGATTGGAAAACCTATCCTCTGGTCAAGATGCAGATTGATATGGCAACAACAACCGGTTCACTTCCAGTAATTCACGGTATTCATTTTGATGGTTTAATCGAGGATGATTTTGACACAAATCCTGCGTCAAAAGGTTGGTCCTTTAGTGGGAGTTCATGGAGTTCAGGGCAGATTAGTGGTTCAGGTTCAGTACAAACTACAGAATATTACATGCGTAGTGGATTTGTGGGGATTAAATCTCAGTCATATCTAACAGGATCAGCCCAACTACAATATTCATTAAACTCTGGTACGAGTTGGAATCAATTACCAAATAATACTCTTATTTCATTCGATAAACCTCATTTTGACGTAATGCTAAAAGTGGCAGGTAACGGTAATAATTGGGTTTTAGAAAAATTATCTGTTGAGATGGTAAGAACAAGTATAGTTGAGGGATTAGAATTAGATATTGGACTTGATAATATTGCGGATTGGACCATGGATAAAATAGGAGTCGGGAAACTGGGATTACAAGAACGTCTTTCTGATGGCGCTTTTTGGTCTGTGAAGCAATCAACAGCTTCTTCACCAGCAGAATTTTCGATTTATTTGCCAATATCGGGTATTGATAATTTTGAATTCGCAGTTGCAAGCCCTAATACGCCTTTTGTCAATCCATTTTTGACAGTTTCAATGGGTTCTCAAGACATCTTAACAAGTTCATTAGATGATTTTTCTTCAACAACTACAATCCGCATGAACCCATCCCAACTTTCCGATATCAACAATATGCTAACACAGTCGCCTGCAGACCTCGATCTAAATGGTTTTGAATTAGCAGAATTAACTGTTAAATTGGGCTCTTCAACAACAGCGACAAATCTCCATGCCGGAGGTTTCATGGCAACTTATGATGGGGCATTGAATCTTGACTTTTCGGGTACAGACCCACTAATAATCGGAATCAATAATGGATTAATGAACTCTGTTGCCACCAATGGATTACGAGAAATTACCATTCCAGTAAGAATGGCTAGTACTGGTTCAATCAAAATAACTGTCAATTCGCTAACATATTCACCTTCTATTAGCCCAGTATCAATTACCGTATCTAATGTTACAGACACGTTTACTCCATCAATGAACTGGATTGATGTAAAAAGTACTTTTGATTTCTCAACAGTTGGAATCTCCAATCCATATGATTATGCTAGAGCTAACTCCTGGTTAGTTGACTTTAACTTAATTGGTAAAGAAAATTCAGCCCAGTTGAGATGTTCAACCTTAGCATTACCAATAATTGGTCCAGCAGTAAGTAGTTGCATAAACAGTGGTGTTCAACTGATTTGGTCAGATTTAGGCACCAATGGGGCTGTTATGATGACTGATTCAGCGGCGTTGTTAGAAATAACTCACCGTTTCAAATTCCCAGTAGAATGGGATGATGAAGAATTCTTAGTAGTTTCAACAAATTTAGTTTCCAGTTCCGGACCAATGTTGCCTGTTAGCAAATCATTTGGACTAGGTAATTCATTAGGAGTCGAAAATGATATTTCTGTTAAGGACTGGGAAGTAGTTGGGCTAAATGGCTTTGGTTCTGATATTAACTATCCATATCTAAAGAAAGGTGAGCCAGTAACTGTCCAGGTTCATCTTGGTTTTGAGGGTAATGAAGGTACATCACCACGAACAGGGCACGCACTTGTTAGGTTACTGGTGGAAGGCAATGAATATGGTTCTTCATCAATAATTAATGATGGAGTAGCATCAATTCAATGGGTGGTTCCATCTATCGGGGAAGATGTTGACTTAGAAATAGATGTCCTGCCGTTGAAGAATCAAGATGTTAGTTATGAGGTCCCTAGACAAATTGAATTTGGTTTTGATTCGGTTTCACCACAATTACTTTACATGAATGTGGATGAATTTGATCACTTTGAATCTAGTCCCTCTAAAGTTTTAGAATTTACCATCACCGACCGGCCAGTTTTACCTTCACAAGCTGAAATTAATATCTGGCGTTCTTGGATTGACGATATTAACATGAACGGAGAAATAGACTTAGGAGAGTTTTCATCAAAAGAACTCCACATGCCGGAAAACTTGATGACACTAGAAGGTGTATATTCTTACATTTTAGACACATCCTCTGCTCCCGATGGAGGTTATGTTAGAGGGTGGATAACGGTTGCAGACTCAGCAGGAAATATATTACCCAACTCAGGTAATTTGACAAATCCGTTATTCAATCTGTTAATCAGTAGTGATGGCTCACCACAACTCGGCTATTCTGAACTCGCGTGGGAATTTGGTAACTTACCATGGCTACATCCTGGCGAAAATATAACCATCCAGATTCCAGTTTGGGATAAAAATGGAGTCACTGATATTACTGACATAGAGTTTGACCTATCAATCAACCAACCAGATTCTTCGACTATCTTTTGGAATCGCCAAACTGATATTTGCTCTTCATCAACTCTGTACATTGAAATTTTGACATGTTCTATGGTTGGAGATACAGGCACAGGATTGTTTACTAATTCCGGACAATTTTCTGTCACTTTTCAACTTAAATGGGGCTTTGACCCAGATGATAGCATTATTAGGACTCCAAATTTGATTTTAAGTGATTTAAAAGGACAATCAACTGTTATTCAGTTGACAGAATTAAATTGGCGTTACTCTGGAGAGATGTCTGTCGACAGAAGCAGCATTGAATACTCAATTATTGGAAATAATGATTCCAGTAGTGGTGCCTGGGTAAAGGCTAGAGAAGAAATTGATATCAGTGGAAAACTAGAATGGATTAAGACTGGCAGAGTCGTCAACCAAGATTTACAATTAATGTATAACCTTGGATTAAATATTGCCAATGTGGAATACTCCTCGAGTATGTTTAACGGCACGATAATTTCCCCGGCATCATCAGGAAATTACGCACTTGATATTTCGTTACTCAATGCGCCAAATGGGGCCTCAATAACTGCTCCATCATCTCCATTGTTGTGGTTTATTGTCGATGATGAAGCACCATCAATTGTTAATATAGAATCTCCTTCTTTAGCCGAAGACATAAAAGAAAATCAGTGGAGTGACTTAAAACTTAAATTCACCATGTCTGAGAACTTATTCTTGGATCAAGAATCTGTAACTCTTAGCTGGGAAGTACACCGTTCAGGATTTGGATTTGCCTCATCAAGCATTGCTAATGGTACTGACCTAATTCAAATACTGGGCGGTCAACCATTTGGTGATATGATAAATGCTGAAATAAGTATAGATCTTGATTCAGTAATACCCGTTGAAACTAGAACAGAATCTTTGGAGTTGAGGATCTGGATTAGTGGTAGTGATATGGCTGGAAATACTTTCGGTTCAGTATCTAATGAAATCTTTTCACCATTTGCAGTATGGCAACTTGAACAACAGTTGCCTGAGTATGTACTTACACAACCATCTATTGGCACAAATAATGATGTTAATGTTGGCACACCTCTGGATTTATCTGTGGTAATTCAAAACATTGGCCAATCAGATGGCTTTGCCCAACTTAGAGTGGAAAGAGTAGAAAGCAATGGTGCTAGAACGATTATTCATACCCAAGAAGTCAAAGTACAATCTGGCGGAAGTGGATTCTTTAATCATCGCTGGACCCCAGATAGAGATGGTTCAATGTGGATAGAGTTCATCATCGTTGGAGGACCGACTTCACAAACTGAAACATTCTATGCCAGCGATGGAGAATCCGATGGTTTCTTTGGGGGGATAGCTGAAATTAACCCTATATTGTTGGTTGTAATTTTCTTATTAATCGCCTCTTTGATTGGCTTGATAGTGTTCGGATTAAGAACTCCTAATGCCAATAACAATCAAAGATTAGTTGCAAATAAAAATTATCAAAATGTAACAGGACAAATACCGATGCCCCAACAGGATTCACATTATGCTCAACAACAGGTTGTTACTTCACCTGGTGATAATCCATATCAGTGATTACGAAGCCTTCAAATCATTTTCGTAATTAGACAAAACCGAGGGAGTAGGAGGGCTGCTGACAGAGTTAGACTCTGAGGAAAGTCCCCTCTCCATAGCGCATGTGCCTCACAGAAGAGAGAAATCAGAGATGGTTAGGTCAATGCAATAGAAACGAACGAGATAAGGGTGGTACAATGATGTTGCAAGACAGAGGTTTCCTTATTATCGATGAAACGAGCAACTGCACAGGAGCAAGTCCAAGTAGTTCCATTGAGATTGCGCGTCTAGGAACAGGTAGGATGCTTAGTTGAATGCAGCCACCGCAAGGCAACAGAAAGGGGCTTACTCCCTACTCCCTCATTAATCTTCCAAGACTGCATCTAACGGTTTCATCGAAATAGGCGAAGATAGGGCTATTCCTTCGCCATAATCAACCCAGAATGGCTCTCCTTTAACTGCAGCCTTGACTACTTTTTCCGAGGTAATCACAGCTGGCATAAGGAAGGTACTGGTGATGAATGCAAAAATAATCAATAAACACATTATCATGAAGAAATTTTCTAGCCCTGGGAATGTAACCAAGAAACCAGCACCAATTCCACTTACCGTAGTAATTGTTGTTTCAAAAATAGTCTGACCAGTCTCTTCTATAGAATTTGCAATACCTACGGGTGTTTCACCCTCCTCTTGTATTCTATGCATCACGTGAATAGAATCATCAACCCCTATGCCAAAGACAATCGTTCCAATCATCGCAGTGAATATATTGACATTTACATCAGGACTATTCATCAATAGAGGTTGCCACAATATTACCACTGCAACAGGTATCATGGTGATTATTCCTAATCTTATAGATCTAAATACAATTGCAAGAACAATTGTTAAGATAATCATTGTTACTATTGTAGTAAGGTTTTGTGAACTATGGATTCCTTCATTTATGTCAAGCGATACTGGAAGACCGCCAGTTAATTTAGATGATTCAGTGCCTTCTAAACCAGTATCCTCTGTCAACATATCATCTATTTGTTCACGAAGTACTGCCGCTTCATTTAGATTCATGTAGGGTTGAGTTACATAGACAATACCTTTCGAACCGTCCTCATTTAGCAGCATAGATTTTACTTCATTACTTAAAGTATCAAATACAATATTTACCATATCTTTTCGCAGTTGTTCTCTACCACCTTCACCACTGGCATCAAGCAGTAGCCAAGCATGACATTCTATTGGGTCATTTGATTCCCAACATGGTTCATGAAGCAAATCCCATAAAGTACCTTGATACAAACTAACATCATCATTTAAGCCAATAGTGACAGGTATCGTCCTCAAGAATGTAATAATACTGGTAGTATTTGTTCGCTCAACATCTCCAATCTGCTGTTCAAGATAGTCAATAACGTCTAACACTGGTAAATCTCTAATTCGGTCAGTATTGTTGTTATTGGGGCGATCCTCTGCACTGAATATGAAAAGTGAGGTTTGTCCTCCGCTAAAATATTGAGAATATTCTGCTAGTGAATCCAATGATTCAATACCATCTGGTGCTTCGGAGGAGCCCGTTATTGGTTCATTCATCGCATCTAAACTAATAATGCCATAAAATGTTACTGAGCCAAAGATTAGCAGAATAATAATGAAACCTTTGACTGGTATTTTACCAATATTCTTCCACATTGTTGGATTTGTTCGTTTATTATATCTCAACATCCAAGCTAATGTTGGTACTAGAATTATGCTAAGAAGTAGTGTTGAAGAGATACCCAAAACCAAAGTCACACCAACAGAACGAATAGGTGATACTGTGACAATTTGGGGGGCAATTAATACTGAGAATCCGATAATTGTGGTGACTGCTGAAATAAAGACTGCTACACCAGTAGAACTGGCCATTTCCAATACACATTTTTTGTAGAAATCAAAATCCCATAAATCTGGCACTTTGAGCACTTTTTCACCGCGCTTTTTCCGTCTAGTATTCTCTTCAATCATTTTTTCTAATTCTTTTCGCCGGACTTCTTCAATACGATTTACCATGTGAAGTGAATAATCAACACCTAGTCCGATTAAGATAGGAAATGTAGCAACTATCATTGGAGTCAAAGTAATATCTAGAATTACTGAAGAGCCAAAAGTAAATGCTAATGCCATAACGATGGGCGTGCCGGTTATGGCGACAACTTTCAATGAGCGATGCAATAATGTGATAACTAATACAGTAAACAATATTGACCAAGGTAAGATCATTAATAGGTCTTCATAGATTGCATCAGAGATGTCTTCTAAAACCTTGGTTAAACCAGTTACCGCCATCATTGGGACTTTTTGTTCCTGTGAACTATCTGACTTTGGGCGATTATCTACAACCTTTTCAAAATGTGCAAGCAGTTCCTCAAAATTATTGAAATCATCGATTTCGTCAAAATTTTGATTCATTCCAACAATTATCGCAGTAGTGTCCCAAATTCCGTCTTGATTTGTATCCTTAATTAGTGCGTCAAAACTTCCATTTGATTGCTCAATTATAGTGTCAATCCGTTCTTGTTCTGGAATGGCATATTCACCCCCGCCAGGTACATCACAATCCAGATCAATAATTGGTACTCGCGTATCTATTGCATGTTCGCAAAGCGAATTGTTAAATCTACCATCAGCAGAATTAATTTCCTTGATCACTTGTGCAGGAGATATTATCCACAAAACTCCATCATTGCGACCATTGTCATTTTTATCGTAATCAATACCTCTGCTGATAGAATCCCCACCGACATTTCTGTCGTCACCCTCAACCCAACTAATGATATCGAGAACTTCCTTATCAGTGATATTTGTCTCACCTTTATCCCATTCTGGATTATTATTTTCATCAAGCGGCGGGTCTGCATTATTTGATTTAATATAAATCACTGTTATATCAGTTGACCATTCTTCTCTAACCTCTAGGAGTAACTCTGTAGAGGGCGCGCCATCGGGTAAGAATATCTCTACATCATCATCAATCTGTGATTGAAAAGCCATACCTTGTTGAGCAAAAAATGCGGCAATAATGACCAATAGAATTACCACTGTTGCTGGTGAAGTTAGAACATTACTGTACATCTTGTCCAGAGATTCCATGGTCTTTTTACTAGCAATAACTTTCAGTTCCCGACCTTTCTCCAAGACAGAGCTAAATGGCCCATCGTCTTGCTTTGAGGGCTCGCTCATGGTTATTGGATTAAAGAGAGGGATTTGAACAATCCTGTTGAAAGTTCACCAAATGTTGGATTACCCTAATTTTAGTCTAGTCCAAATTCCTTGACGATTAAATGTCTCAAGAATCCTCTAGCGGACTGTAATACAAGTCCAGTTGCCATAAGTGAGAGTCCTAAGACACCGATCCATACGGCGGACAAACCTGACCCAATATAGCCATCAATTTGTCCAGTTACATTTTGTGCTAAATTTAGCCCCATTGCCGCTCCAGCTGCAAACAATCCGAGGCCTGGTATACCCAGAACAAGTAATGGTTTCTTGTGTGACAAGGATACAAGTGCCCATGACAATACAGTGAATCCGTGAGATACTGCAGTAAAATTGGAACCTTTTGGTACATCATATCTCACAACAGTGGGGACTTCAGAAATTTTGAGTTGCTTTTCATGAGCATCCTCTAGCATTTCTAAAGATAATTCCATCCCTTCGCAATCAAATCTCAAAACTTGTAGTGCATGTGCTGAAAAAGCCCTAAAACCGGATTGCGTATCTTTGATTGATATATCACGTGACAGGTTGCTTGCTGCAGTGATTACTTTAATTCCAAGCCGACGATAAGCCGGCATATCTGTCCCGCCCCCTCCATCAATAAATCTTGAACCAATCACGAAATCAGCTTGCTTGTCAAGTATTGGTTTGAGTAACATCGGGATGTCTGCTACCTCATGTTGCCCATCACTGTCAAGCACAACAAGAGCAGTAGCCTTCATTTCAATTGCTTGATTAAATAGTGATTTTAAAGCACCACCATAGCCGCGGTTTACTCGGTGACGAATTACTGTTGCGCCACAGGCTTCAGCGATTCTAGCACTTGAATCTGAGGATCCATCATCAACACAAATTACCGCATCTGCGTATTTTAGTGCCAAAGTTACGACAGTACCAATGGTCTCTTCTTCATTATACATTGGCATTCCGGCAACGATGAACGGCGTACCATCATCGGCTTTAGTGTCCCCATCAAGCACATTATTTCCGCTTGCCCGGGACTATATAGGAGTATTGATAAAATATATATTGTAAATTAATAATTTGATACCTCATCAAGGCCGAGACCAAATTAGAGGCACTAAGCAAAGTGCTGGGGATATAATTTAAGATCGTTAAATTATGCAAATTGTCGGTATCTTATGTTTTGTTTAATCTACCATTTGACTGATAGTTGTAACAACTCTCTCACCGTCTAAAACCTTGTTAAGGGCATTGACAGATATTATCAGAGGGACATATTCTTGCCCATCACTTGTCACATATGTTTCACATTCAGTAAATGCATCGGTATTTATTGAAACTTTTACCGCGCCACCTGCATTGCTCTTTCTAACATATCCAACTAAGTTGGTTTTGTTCTCTACATCATTCATCATATCTTTTGCTGGTTTATTTTTAGCCATTTTTACACATCCGCTGCTTGTGCAGCAACTCTACCAATCGAATCAAAGGTTATCAAAGTCTTGATGTAGGGGCTGTGGAAAAACCATTCTCCTTATACGGTCGCGTTGGCTGGTGAGTTTATGCGAGCATTGGTGACTGGTGGTGCTGGGTTTATTGGCTCACATCTAATTGATGCTTTGATTGCATCTGGTTACAAGGTTAGAGTTATCGATAATCTTTCCAGTGGGAAACTAGAATTCATTAAAACACATATGGAAAGCGGCAGTCTAGAATTCCAAAAAGGCGATTTAACTTCATTATCTGATGTTGAAATTGCGACAAAAGATATTGATTGTGTGTTTCATCTAGCAGCAAATCCAGACATTAGACTTGGAACAAGAGTTACCGATACCGATCTAAAACAAGGAACAATTGCCACGTACAATTTATTAGAATCAATGAGAATAAACGACGTAAAGAAAATAGTTTTTGCATCATCTTCAGTTGTTTACGGCGAGGATGCACCTTTACCAACACCAGAAAGCTATGGTCCATGCTTACCAATTTCCCTCTATGGTGCAAGTAAATTAGCATGTGAAGGATTAATTACCAGCTGGGCTGGAACATTTGATTTTCAGGCATGGATTTTCCGGTTTGCCAACATTATTGGAGAAAGAGGAACCCATGGCGTGATCTTTGATTTCATTCACAAACTGAAAAATGACAACTCCCGACTTGAAGTATTAGGAAATGGGCTGCAAGAAAAATCATACATGGAAGTAAAAGAATGCGTAAACGCAATACTACATGTCTACAAAACTCAAAATAACCAAATAAATTTGTTTAATTTAGGTAGTCACGATACCTGTTCAGTGAAAAGAATTGCTGAGATTGTAACAGAAGAAACAGGTTACAAGGGTGCCAAAATAGAATACACTGGTGGCTCAAGAGGTTGGGCTGGAGATATACCCCGTGCGCGACTCGGAATAGAAAAAATGCTTTCAACAGGTTATGCTGTGGAATATACTAGCGAAGATGCGGTAAGGCATACTGCTAGGTCGCTAATAAAAGAAATAGGATTGTGAAGTTATGGAAGGAAAACTCAGAAAAGATTACCACGCCGGTGCAGTTGGCAGCGCAGGATTATCAGTTGCCTCGTTATTCTTCATCGCCATAATGATAATTGCATTTACCGCTAATCCAGTCGCCATTGGAACTGACGTTGGAGATAGAGCGCCCAATGTCGAGGGTAAAGCATACAATGGCACCACTTGGACAGAATTTGATTTTGACAGTTATTTTGATTTAACTTGGGAAGAAGGCAATACTTCAGGTCAGTGGGTGGCGATGATATTCATGGATACTGATTGTCCGTACTGTCAACAGTCTGCTAGCAACCAAGCAGATTGGGCTAACACATACACTACTAACAATCCAAACTGGGGTGGTCCGCATGTAAACTTTGTCGCTAGCGCAACAGAATTAGATATTCAAGGTCATGACTCCAGTAGAGCAGAAATACAAGAATTTAGAGCAGATTATGGGCA